>USNH01000183.1 GCA_900556015.1 uncultured Eubacteriales bacterium
TTTACGCAAAGGAGCAGCTTCTATGAACGAGATCTATGTGACCGGCCACCGCAACCCGGATACCGACTCCATCGTTGCCGCCATGGCTTTCGCCGCCCTGAAAAACGCCCTGGGCGAGAAGGAGTACGTGGCGGTGCACCTGGGCACGATCAGCGACGAGACCAACCGTATGCTGGAGCGTTTCCATTTCGACCCGCCCCGGTTCGTCCAAAATGTCCGCACCCAGGTGCGCGACCTGGAGTTTGACCGCCCGCCCTGTTTGGATGCCTCCGTCACCATGGACCGTGCGTGGAAGCTGATGCGTGAGCAGAAGATCTCCGCCATCCCCGTGGTCAACGAGGACGGCACGCTCCACGGCATGCTCTCCGCCGGCGACATCGCCACCTTCAGCCTGAACACCGTGGGCGATCCCCGTGTGGACGACATCCCTCTGTTCAACCTGCTTAGCGTCATCGAGGGCCGCGTCATGGGCGATGGCGGCGACCTGGTGGATACCGTCAGCGGTACGGTGTCCATCGCCCTGCCGCAGAACTGCGAGAACCTGCTGTTTGACAGCACGGACAGCATCGTGCTGTGCGGCAGCCAGCCGGATATGATCCGCCGCGCATTGGATCAGCAGATCGCCTGCCTCATCCTGTGCCAGACGGACGTTGACCCGGCGTGGCTGGAAAACGCGGGCAAGACCTGCGTCATCTCCACGCCGCTGGATGCCAGCCGCGTCCACCGCCTTATCTATCAGGCCACGCCCATCGACCGGCCCTGCGCCACCGAGGGGCTG
Organism: uncultured Eubacteriales bacterium; assembly: GCA_900556015.1. Next base: position 779 of record USNH01000183.1, read on the forward strand.
ATCTCCTTCCACCTGGACGACTACATCGACGACGTCCGCGAGGTGGTGCTCAAGAGCCGCTACCGCTGCTACCCCGTTTTGGACGAGGACGAGAAGGTGGTGGGCACGCTGTCCCGCTACCACCTGCTGAAGCCCCGGCGCAAGCAGGTGGTGCTGGTGGACCACAACGAGCTGGCTCAGACCGTCCCCGGCATCGAGCAGGCGGAGATCCTGGGCATCATCGACCACCACCGCCTGGCGGACATTCAGACCCGCCAGCCCATCGCCGTCCGCAACGAGCCGGTGGGCAGCACCAACACCATCATCACCTCTATGTATCAGGAGCACGGCGTCACGCCGTCTCCCCACATGGCGGGCCTGATGGCCGCGGCTATCCTGTCCGACACGGTCATGTTCAAATCCCCCACCTGCACCAAGCGCGACATCGCCATGGCGGAGCGGCTGGCCCGCATCGCCCGCGTGTCCCTCGCCGACCTGGGCCGTGAGCTGTTCAGCGGCAGCAACGACGGCAAGTCCGCCGAGGAGCTGCTCCGCAGCGACTTCAAGGAGTTCCACCTCTCCGAGCAGGTGCTGGGCGTGGGACAGATCACCTGCATCGACTCCCAAAAGCTGATGGAGCGCAAGGACGAGCTGCTGGATGCCATGCGCCGTATGCAGCAGGTTAACAGCTACGACATGGTCATCCTCATGCTTACCGACGTGCTGCAGGAGGGCACGCAGCTTCTCTATGTGGGCAGCGACGACACCATCCGCAACGCCTTCGCCGTCGAGCCCAAGGACCACACCGTGTTCCTGCCCGGTGTCATGTCCCGGAAAAAGCAGGTCGTCCCCATGCTCACCACCCTGTGGGGGTAAATACACAACACGAAAAGGAGGCCGCGCCCATGTACGAGCTCATCCAGGCCAGCGAGAGCTGCTATTACATCGAAAGCCCCGCCAAGATCGGCCTTGTCCGCCTGAACGAGACGGATGTCTGCCTCATCGACAGCGGCAGCGACAAGGACGCGGGCCGCAAGGTGCGCCAGCACCTGGACAAAAACGGCTGGCGTCTCACCGCTATCTACAACACCCACTCCAACGCCGACCACGTGGGCGGCAATCAGTATCTGCAAAAGCAGACCGGCTGCGCCGTCTACGCCCCCGGAATCGAGTGCGACATCACCCGCCACCCGCTGCTGGAGCCGTCCTTTCTCTACGGCGGCTTCCCGCCTAGGGAGCTGCGCCACAAGTTCCTCATGGCCCAGCCCAGCGACGCCCATGAGCTGACGGCGGACGTGCTGCCGGAGGGCTTTGAGCTGCTGCCCCTGCCCGGTCACTTCTTCGACATGGTGGGCTTCCGCACGGCGGAGGACGTGGTCTACTTGGCCGACTGCCTGTCCAGCCGCGAGACGCTGGACAAGTATCAGATCCCCTTCGTCTACGACGTGTCCGCCTACCTGACCACTTTGGAGACGGTCAAGACCATGCAGGCCCGGCTGTTTATCCCCGCCCATGCCGCCGCCGCGGAGGACGTGTCCGCCCTGGCCCAGTACAACATCGACAAGGTACACCAGGTATCAGACCGCATCCTGACCCTCTGCGCCCAGCCGCTGTGCTTTGAAGCGCTGCTGCAAAAGCTGTTCACCGCCTACGGCCTGGAAATGACCTTCCAGCAGTACGCCCTGGTGGGCAGCACCGTCCGCTCGTTCCTCTCCTGGCTGAAGGAGGAGGGCCGCATCGCGGCGGAGTTCACGGACAACCTGCTTGTTTGGCACACTATCTAATACCGTATTCTGCACAGATCGAGGTAACACCATGGAAGCCATTACCCTTCGCCATGTGAATAAGTCCTACACCACCTACAGCACCGAGGTGGTGCTCACCGGCGAGACACGGGAGAGCCGTACCCGCCGCGTGCTGCGCGACCTGTCTGTGTCGTTCCCGCTGGGGCAGCTCACCGTCATCGTGGGCCGCAGCGGCTGCGGCAAGAGCACGCTGCTGAAGCTGCTGGCAGGGAAGGAGCAGCCCGACAGCGGGGAGCTGCACATCCCTGAGGGTTGGCACAGCGCCATGCTCAGTCCCGAACCCTACGTCATCACCTGGACCAGCGTGCAGCGGAACGTGGCCATGGCCTGCGGCGTGGGCAAAACGCCGGAGGAGCGCTACGAGAAGGCCCGTGACTTCGTAAAGCTGGTGGGGCTGGAGGACTACGCTGACCTGACGCCGGCAGAGCTGTCCACCGGCATGAAGCAGCGCCTGGGGCTGGCCCGTGTGCTGGCCGGTCAGGCGGAGCTGCTGCTGATGGACGAGCCCTTTGCCTCGCTGGATTTCCTCACCCGCGAGGAGCTGCAAGCGCAGCTGCTGGCCGTCCAGCGGGCCATGCCCCGCACCATCGTGCTGGTGACGCACCAGCTGGACGAGGCGCTGCTGCTGGGGCAGAAGATCCTCGTCATGCATCCAGACAGCACCCTGCGGGAGTTCGACCTGACAAGCTACAACTACCCACGCGACCTGTCCGCTCCGCCCATGCAGGCGCTGAAGCGCGAGATCACCGACCAGTGCCGCCGCAGCTCTGCCAATGCATAAGTAAAAAGGCCGGGGAACGCTTCCGCGTTCCCCGGCCCAGGCTGTTGAAAAAGCCTCCGGCTTTTTCAACAGCCTGAAAATAGCCGCT
>USNH01000184.1 GCA_900556015.1 uncultured Eubacteriales bacterium
CCAGGAAGACTCCGTCGTCGAAGAGCCGTCCCCGGGCCGCCCGGACCTCCGCCCCCAGGGCATGGAGAGGCCGGGTCACGGCGTTGTGCTCCCAGCCGGAGATCACCGCCCGTCCCCCGGGCGGCACCAGGGAGCGGATGGCGATGTTCAGGGCGTGGGTCGCGTTCAGGGTGAAGACCACGTTTTCCGGCTCCGGGACATGGAAAAGCCGCTGGAGCGCCAAACGGCACTCCAGCAGCGTGTCCGAGGCCAGCAGGGCCGCCTCATACCCGCCCCGGCCCGGGGAGGACATGGCGGCCAGGGCCCGCCCCATGGCGAGCCCCACGGAGACGGGCTTTTGGAAGCTGGTGGCGGCGCTGTCCAGATAGATCATAGCGCCACCTCCCGGTATCCGTTCCCGTCCTGAAAAAAGATGGCAGCGGGGCGCAGCGGCGTCCCGTCAATGACTCGCAGAGCCGCCCGGATGGCGGCGGGGGGCACGCTCAGGGCGTAGGCGCAGCCCCGGCCCGCGGTGAGCTCCAGCGGCGCGTGGAAGACGCCCACCCGCAGCCCCGCGCGCCGCAGCTCCCGCTCCATACGCTGGGCGTGGGTCACAGAGCGTGCGGTGATGAGATATTCCTCCATGCTGGCACCTCCTTTGTACTCATGCCATCGTATGATACCCCAGCGCAAAACGTGAAAGACCCCGGAGGTCCCTGCCTCCGGGGTCGCTGTCTTTATATTTCCACCTTTGGTCCCGGACGGTATGCCTCCGCCGTTACCGTCAGCACGATGCCGCCTGCTGACAGCTCCGTTAGCCGTTCCCGCAGCGCCGCAGTGTTCTCTGCCGGCAGCGAAACCGTCAGCCGAATGTCCGCGCCGTAATCGGCGCTGTCCACCGTGCCACCCAGGGCCGTTACCTCACCACGCACACGCTCGAACAGCGCGTAGGGGCACGGAATGTCCGCTATGGCCCACAGGCCCATCTCCGACACGCCGGCAGCGCACAGCGCGTCCCGCGCACTCTTGGAGTAGGCGCGGGTCAGGCCGCCCGCGCCCAGCAGCACGCCGCCAAAATACCGCGTGACCACGCAGACTACGTCCGTCACGTTCTCCCGCTGGAACACGTTGAGCATAGGCTGCCCCGCCGTGCCCTGGGGCTCGCCGTCGTCGCTGTAACGCACCACGCTGTCGCCGATGAGGTAGCACCAGCAGTTGTGGCGGGCATCGTAGTATTTCTTCTTCATCTGCCCGATGAACTCACGGGCCTGCTCCTCCGTTTTCACCGGCAGCAGGTGGCCGATGAAGCGGGAGCGCTTCTCCACGAACTCGCTGTCCGACGCCTGAAACGGCACACGAAATGTCTCAGCCACGGCGCACCTCCTTCTCCCAGCCCTCTCGGTCGATAGCATGGTAGCAGGTAGGCCGCTCCTGCCCGTCAGGCCACAGCACGGGAGGGCCGTCGCAAACATAGGTGAACCCGCATTTCTCGATGACGCGGCGGGACTTGTCATTCCCCGGGGAATGGCCGCACCAGACACGCGCCGCGCCTCGCTCCATAAAGCACCAGCGCAGCAGCTCCCGCACCGCCTCGGGGATGAGCCCCTGCCCCCAGAAGGGCCGTCCGATCCAGTAGCCGATCTCCGGCTCACCCTCCCCATCCGGCGCATCGGTGGGAAAAACGCCCACGGAACCAATGGCCTCCTCTGGACGCTCCCGCAGCAGCACCGCCAGCGTGTCCGGCTGGGACAGCACCGTTCGGATGATCTGGCGGCTCTCCTCCACGGACTCGTGGGGCTTCCACCCTGCCGCGGGGCCCACCTGCCCGTCACAGGCATAGCGGTACAGACTCTCCGCGTCTGTCTCCCGCCAGGGCCGCAGCACCAGCCGCTCCGTCGTCCGCGTCATTTCCAGTCCTCCTTCGGCTCGGTCCAGCCCTCGATGAACTGGTGGAGCTGGCCGATGATGCGGGGCGTACACACCGCCACCACGTCCACCGTCGCGCCGTATTCCACGCTCTCCACCCTGGCCTCCCGGTACAGGGCGTCCAGCGCCCCGGCCTTGTCGTAGGGCAGGTGCAGCGTCACTCGCTTCGTGCCCTTGTCCAGCTTTTTGTCGATGGCCGCCAACAGGTCGGCCACGCCCTCCCCTGTCCGGGCGGACAGGGACACCGCGTCCTCCTTCCGCTGGAAGCCGAAGGCCACGTCGCACTTGTTGTAGACGCGGATGCAGGGGATGCTGTCCGCGCCCAGCTCACGGATCAGGTCGTCCACGATGCGGGCCTGCTCCTCCCATTCCGGGTTGCTCACGTCGATGACGTGGAGCAGCAGATCGGCGTATTCCAGCTCCTCCAGCGTGGCCTTGAATGCCTCTACCAACTGGTGGGGCAGCTTGCGGATGAAGCCCACCGTGTCGGAGATGACCACGTCCAGCGTGTCGCTGACGGTGAGCAGGCGGGTGGTGGTGTCCAGTGTGTCGAACAGCCGGTCGTTGGCGGGGATGCCCGCGCCGGTGATGGCGTTGAGCAGCGTGGATTTACCCGCGTTGGTATAGCCCACGATGGCCACCACGGGGATCTCATTCTTCTGCCGCCGCTGGCGCTGGGTGGCCCGCACGCGGCGCACCTCCTCCAGCTCCTCCTTCAGCTTGTCGATCTTCCGGCGGATGTGGCGGCGGTCCGTCTCCAGCTGGGTCTCGCCAGGGCCTTTTGTGCCGATGGGCGAGCCGCCGGTGCCGCCCTGGCGCTCCAGGTGCGACCACATACCGATGAGGCGGGGCAGCAGGTACTGGTACTGGGCCAGCTCCACCTGCAAGCAACCCTCCTTCGTCCGGGCGCGCTGGGCGAAGATGTCCAGGATCAAGCCGCTGCGGTCCAGCACCTGCACGCCGCACAGCTCCGTCAGGACACGGATCTGGGACGGGGACAGGTCGTTGTCGAAGATGACCATGGTGGCCTGGCTGTTCTCCACCATGCGCTTGACCTCCTCCACCTTGCCCTCGCCGATGAAGCTGTGGGGGTCCGGCTTGTCCCGGCTCTGCAGGATCATGCCCACGGCCTGGCCCCCGGCGGTGTCCACCAGGGCGGACAGACGGCGCAGCTGCTTCGTCTCGTAGCCGCAGGGCAGGTCCGCGTCCACCGTCTTCTTCTTGGCGGCAGCGGCGGCAATAGACGCCGACCCCAGCCCCGCCTCATTGGTGAAGATCCCCCGCCCGATCCCCAGCCGCATGACCGTGCGCAGCGTGACACCCGTACCGCCGCCCAGCACCGCCCGGGGCGCAAAGGCACCCCGGCACATCAGCCCGATGCTGCCGGGCAGCGCCCGCCAATACCGCACCAATATCCACCCGGTACACCCCACAAACAGCGCCGTCATCACCGGCACCAGCACGGTCGATACTCCGGCGATCCGATGCACACCGCCCGTCAGCACCGCCG
>USNH01000185.1 GCA_900556015.1 uncultured Eubacteriales bacterium
TAACGCTCTTGGCCAGGTTGCGGGGCTTGTCGATGTCGCAGCCGCGCTCCAGCGCCACATAATACGCCAGTAATTGCAACGGCAGCACGCCCAGCTGGGGCAGCAGCATGGTCTCCGTCCGGGGCACGGTGAGCACCGTGTCCACGTGGCGGCGCAGCTCCTCCCCGCCGTCCTCGGTGGTGAGGGCCAGCACGGACGCGCCCCGGGCCTGCACCTCCACCACGTTGCTGAGCGCCTTGTCAAACAGCGGCATATACGTGGCCACGGCGATGACCGGCGTGCCGGGCTGGATGAGGGAGATCGTGCCGTGCTTCAGCTCGCCGGAGGCGTAGGCCTCGGAGTGGATGTAGCTGATCTCCTTCAGCTTCAAACTGCCCTCCAAAGACAGGGCATAGTCCAGATTGCGGCCAATGAAGAAAATATCCTCGCGGCCCGCCAGGGCCTTAGCGGCGTCCTGAATGGCCTCGGTGTCGGCCAAAATAGCCTCCATCTGGGCGGGCAGAGCCTCGATGCCCCGCACCATGGCGGTGTACGTCTCCAGATCCACCGTGCCCAGCACGTCGCCGAAGTACAGCCCCAGCAGATGCAGCACCACCATTTGGGTGGTGTACGCCTTGGTGGTGGCCACGGCGATCTCCGGCCCGGCCCAGGTATACAGCACGTCGTCGCTCTCCCTGGCGATGGACGAGCCCACCACATTGACGATGGACAGCACCCGCGCACCCCGCTTCTTGGCCTCCCGCAGGGCGGCCATGGAGTCCAGCGTCTCGCCGGACTGGCTGATAACGATGACCAGGTCGCCCTGGGACACCAGCGGGTCACTGTAACGGAACTCGGAGGCCAAACACACCTCCACCGGGCGGCGTAGCAGACGCTCCAGCGTGTATTTGCCCACCATGCCCACGTGATAGCTGGAACCGCAGGCGATGATGACGATGCGGCCCAAACGATGGATGTCCTCATCGGTCATGGTCAGGTCACTGAGCAGCACCCGGTCGTCGCGGATGCGGCCCGTGATGGCGCGGCGCACCGCCTCGGGCTGCTCGTAGATCTCCTTGAGCATGAAGTGGGGATAGCCGCCCTTTTCCGCCGCGTCCACATCCCAGTCGATGTGGTTGTGGGGCTTCTCGATGGGGCGGCGGCGCTCGTCGTAAATGCGGATACCGCCGGCGGTGATCACCGCCAGCTCGCCATCGTCCATGTAGATAACGTCGCGGGTGTAGGGCAGCAGCGCCGTCACATCGGAGGCCAGGAAGTTCTCACCCTGGCCGCAGCCCAGCAGCAGCGGTGCGTCCTTCCGGGCGGCGATGACGCGGTCCGGCTTGTCGGCGCAGACGATGCCCAGGGCATACGCGCCCTCCACGGCGGAGAGCATACTGTTCACCGCCTCGAACACATCGCCGCAGCGGTCGTAATAGAAGCTGAGAAGCTGGGCCACCACCTCGGTGTCCGTCTCGGAGCGGAAGGTGTAGCCCTGCTGGATGAGCTGGGATTTCAGCCGGGCAAAGTTCTCGATGATGCCGTTGTGGACAACGGCGAAGCGGCCATCGCCGCTGGTCTGAGGATGGGCGTTGACCTGATTGGGCTCACCGTGGGTGGCCCAGCGGGTATGGCCCACGCCCACCGTGCCGGTAAGGGCCGCGCCGTCCGCCGTCAGCTCCGCCAGAGCCGCCAGTCGGCCCGGCGTTTTATAGACCTGCAAGCCCTCCGGGCCGCACACCGCCATGCCGGCGGAGTCGTAGCCCCGGTACTCCAAACGGCGCAGGCCGTCCAGCAGGATGGGGGCGGCCTGCTGGCTGCCCACGTAGCCTACTATTCCACACATATTCAATTCCTCCTGATAAAAATAGAGGAAGAACAAACGCGCAGACCATTTGTCTTCGCTTCCGGCCACAGCCCCTTTGTTTTGCGGTCGCCCGCATATTTACTGGCTGTGTACGCGCCCGGACAGCACGGAAGGACATCCGCCGAATCATTTCGATGATCCTTCTCCTCGTTACCCCCTCTCGCCGCGCCTTTGCGCCTCGTCTCAGCGAAAAATCTGCGGCGATAGGTAAAACGTTATAATGAGGGGGACATGGCGCTTGTGTCGGTTCTATTGACCGAGATCCTCCTTTCCATTCTGCGAAACATATATACAAAGCGGCAAGCCGCCGTATACCAACATAAATTCCCCGCGTCGGGGCATACTGGGTGCGAAAGGGGTGGTTATCTCATGGCTACCGCGTTTTTCCGCACGGTGATCCTGTATCTGCTGCTCATCGCGGGGCTGCGCCTCAGCGGCAAGCGGCAGATTGGGGAATTAGAGCCCATCGAGCTGGTGCTGACGCTGCTGATCTCCGATTTGGCCTCCGTGCCCATGCAGGACTTCGGGCTGCCGCTGCTCAACGGGGTCATTCCCATCATCACGCTCATCGCCCTGTCCACGCTGTTCAGCGCCATCAGCCTGCGGTGCGTCCGCTTCCGCGACCTGGTGTGCGGCCAGCCGGCGCTGGTGATCCGGGACGGGAAGCTGTATCAGGAGACGATGCGGCGCAACCGGCTGACGTTGGACGAGCTGTTCGAGCAGATGCGGGGGCAGGGCATCACAAACTTGAATGACGTTGAATACGCTATTTTGGAGACAAACGGGCGTCTGTCCGTGCTGCCGCGCAGCAACCGCCAGCCGGTCACGCCGGAGCAGTTGTCGATGAATGTGGTGGACGATGTGTTCCTGCCCACCATCATCATCAACGACGGGCGGGTGCTGACGGACAACCTGAAGCAGTCAGGCCGGGACGAGCGGTGGTTACAGCAGGAGCTGAAGCGGCAGGGCGCGGCCCACAGCCGGGATGTTTTTCTGCTGTCCGTGGATGAACAGGGCACGGTGGTGTGCCTGAAAAAGGAGGGTGCGCGATGAGGGCCGTGCGTGTGCCGGTGTTCGTGCTGGCGGTGGCGGCGGCGTACATCCTGTGCAGCGCCGCGTGGGTCACGGGCGAAAGCCAGCGGTGGCTGGACGCGGCGGACCGGGTGTCGGACGCGGCCCTGCGGGGCGACGTCAGCGACAGCGAAGCGGCGCTGGACGCGCTGGACACGCTGTGGCAGAAGCATCAGGGGTATCTGCACATCGTCATCTCCCACACGGAGTTGGACGAGGCGGAGGCGTTGCTGGCACAGGCGCGGGCCGCCGTGCGGCAGGGGGATATGTCATCCCTGTATCCCGTCATGGCGGAGCTGCGAAGTCAGTTTGAATTGCTGGCAGAGACGCAGCAGGTGAGCTTGAAGAATATTCTTTGAAGTGATGTCCTCGCGCTCCAGGGCTCAGCAAGCGGATTCCCACGCCAGTGACATCGGCCACTGTCTCGGAATGACAGAGGCGTTCTACTTCTCGTTCAGGAGCTTGTTCAGCTCGGACATGAAAGT
>USNH01000186.1 GCA_900556015.1 uncultured Eubacteriales bacterium
ACCGCCACAGAGAACATCATCCTGGGCCTGGAGGGCAAGCTGGATCTGAACCACGCCCGCCAAAAGGTCAAGGAGATCTGCGACAAATACGGCTTCGACATCGACCCGGACATGAAGATATACGATATGTCCGTGTCCCAAAAGCAGACCGTGGAGATCGTCAAGGTGCTGTACCGCGGCGCGGACATCCTGATCCTGGATGAGCCCACCGCCGTGCTGACCCCCCAGGAGACCGATAAGCTGTTCGCCGTCATGCGGAACATGAAGGCCGACGGCAAGTCCCTGATCATCATCACCCACAAGCTCCACGAGGTGCTGGAGGTGTCCGACCGCGTGGCCGTCCTCCGCAAGGGCGAGTACATAGGCGACGTGCTGACCAAGGACGCCGACCAGCAGTCCCTTACCGACATGATGGTGGGTCACAGCGTGGCCCTGAACATCAACCGTCCCGAGCCCGTCAACGTCACGCCCCGCCTGAAGGTGGAGGGCCTGACCGTGTTCGACGAGCTGGGCGTCAAGCGTTTGGACAACGTGACGTTCGACATCAACGCCGGTGAGGTGCTGGGCATCGCCGGTATCGCCGGCTCCGGCCAGCGCGAGCTGCTGGAGTCCATCGCCGGCCTGTATCCCATCGCCTCCGGCACGGTGACGTACATCGCCCCCGACACCAACGAGGAGAAGAACCTGGTGGGCATGGACCCCATGGACATCCGCAGAAGCGGCGTGGCCATGAGCTTCGTCCCTGAGGATCGACTGGGCATGGGCCTGGTGGGCTCTATGGGCATGACCGGCAACATGATGCTGCGCTCCTGGCGCAAGGGCAACAGCATCTTCCTGGATCGCAAAGACCCGGAGGCCCTGGCCCAGCGCATTTGGCAGGAGCTCGAGGTGGTCACGCCCAGCACCAGCTTCCCCGTCCGCCGTATGTCCGGCGGCAACGTGCAGAAGGTGCTGGTGGGCCGCGAGATCGCCCAGCAGCCCTCCGTGCTGATGACCGCCTACGCCGTTCGCGGCCTGGACATCAACACCTCTTACACCATTTACAACCTGCTCACGGAGCAGAAAATGAAGGGCGTTGCCGTCGTGTACGTCGGCGAGGACCTGGACGTGCTGCTGGAGCTGTGCGACCGCATCGTGGTGCTCTGCGGCGGTCAGGTCTCCGGCGTGGTGGACGGACGCACCACCGATAAACGCGAAGTGGGCGCACTGATGACCCGCACGGGAGGAGGCAAGGCAGATGAATAAAAAGGGTTCTCTCTTTCATATTTCCAAGCGCGATGCGCTGCCTCTGTCCAAGGCGCTGCTCATCCGCGGCGGCATTCTTCTGCTGGCATTGGTATTCTGCGGCCTGATCACCACGCTGCTGACGGGCCAAAACCCCCTGGAGGTCTACGCCACGATTTTGGACGGCGCTTTCGGCTCTTCCCGCCGTATCGGCGTCACCTTCCGCAACGTTGCCGTGCTGCTGGGTATCTCCCTGGCCGTCACGCCCGCGTTCAAGATGCGCTTTTGGAACATCGGCGCGGAGGGCCAGACCCTGATCGGCTGTTTGGCCACCACCACCTGTATGATCCTGCTGGGCGGCAAAGTGCCCTCCGGCCTGCTCATTGTCATCTCCCTTGTGGCCGCTCTGCTGGCCGGCGCTGTGTGGGGCTTCCTGCCCGCCTTCTTCAAGGCCAAGTGGAACACCAACGAGACGCTGTTCACGCTGATGATGAACTACATCGCCATGCAGCTGGCCTCCTACTTCATCATCGTGTGGGAGGTGCCCAAGGGTGCGGGCAAGATCGGCATCATCAACCAGTCCACCCGGGCCGGCTGGCTGCCTGAGATCGGCAACGCCTACATCCTGCCCATCATCGTTGTGGCCGTTATGACTGCGGCCATGTACGTGTACCTGACGTACAGCAAGCACGGCTACGAGATCGCCGTGGTGGGCGAGAGCCAGCGCACCGCCAGCTACGCGGGCATCAAGGTAGACCGCGTGATCATCCGCACCATGGTCCTCTCCGGCGCGCTGTGCGCCCTGATGGGCTTCATGATGACCTCCGGCATCGACCACACCCTGACCACCACCATCGTGGACAGCCGCGGCTTCACCGCCGTCATGGTGTCCTGGATGTCCAAGTTCAACCCCTTCATCATGATCGCCGCCTCTCTGCTGCTGGTGACCATGGACCGCGGCGCCAGCGAGGTGGCCAGCGCCCTGAGCCTGAACCACTCCTTCGCCGACATCCTCACCGGCATCATCCTGTTCTTCATTATTGCCACCGAGTTCTTCATCACCTACAAGGTCACTCTGCGTAAGAGCAGCAAAAAGGAGGCGTAACGGATGGGCTTCGACTTTGTATCTTTCTTCCCCCGTGCCGTGATGCAGGGCATCCCCCTGCTGTTCGGCAGCACCGGCGAAATTCTGACGGAAAAATCCGGCAACCTGAACCTGGGTATTCCCGGTATTATGTATGTGGGCGGTATCAGCGGCGTGATCGGCTCGTTTCTGTATGAGCAGCATGTAACGGAGCTTAATCCGTTTTTGGCTGTGCTGATCCCGTTGATTTGCACACTTTTCGGCTCCCTGCTGATGGGGCTGCTGTATTGTTTCTTGACCGTGACCCTGCGGGCCAACCAGAATGTAACCGGTTTGGCCATCACCACCTTTGGCGTTGGATTCGGTAACTTTTTCGGTGCCTCTATGGTGCAGCTCACCGGCAGTGACATCCCGTCTGTTGCCCTGACCCGCACCAGCACCTACTTCCGCGCCCATCTGCCTATTGCAGAGAAAATGGGCGCCTTTGGCGAGATGTTCTTGAGCTACGGTTTTCTCGCCTATGTTTCCATTGTGATCGCCATTGTGTGCGCCGTGTTCTTAAAGCGCACCCGGGGCGGCCTGCACCTGCGTGCCGTGGGCGAAAACCCGGCCACCGCAGACGCTGCGGGTATCAATGTGGAGCGCTCCAAGTATATGGCTACCTGCATCGGCAGTATGATCGCCGGGCTGGGCGGTCTGTATTATGTAATGGACTACGCCTGCGGCGTGTGGTCCAACGACGGCTTCGGTGACCGTGGCCGCCGTGCTGTTTTTCACCGATTTCAGCCGGCAGAAGCAAAACATCATCCCACTGATGCTGTTGTGTCTGGTGGCGTTCCTGTCGGCGGGCGTATGCCTGCTGGTGCCCGGCGTGGAAAGCCAGTGGGGGCTGATCGTACTGGCGGCCCTGTCCTTCGGACTGTTCGTGGTCTGCGCCGTCTGTCTGGGCGGGGGCAGCACCACGGTAAAGCGCGTGCCAATGCCCTCGCGGGAGAGCACCTCGAAATGCCCGCCGTGGCTTTCCACAATCCATTTGGCAATGGAAAGCCCCAGCCCCGCGCCGCCGTACTCCCGGCTGCGGGACTTGTCCACG
>USNH01000187.1 GCA_900556015.1 uncultured Eubacteriales bacterium
CTCACCCCCTTTCGGGTGGCGTGGCTGACCGCCTGCCGTTTTACGCAGCGTCCTTATGACGCAGTATACACGGCGAGTCGTTTTTGTCAACCGGCAGGCCTCCGCCTTCTTTACATTGTGGCGCTTTTAGGGTATACTGTATATACGACTTTTTGACGCGGAGAAAGGAGCGTTATATGAATACAAACTGGAACGACCCCAACTTTCAGGGCTTTGGCCGCAGCCGTGAGCCCCGCCAGCCCCGGGAGCGGAAGGCGGTGGGCACGCCGCTGGGCCGCACGCTGCTGAACATCGCGGTTACGTTGGTGTTCGCGGCGGTGTACTACTATGTGGTGCTGCCGCCCATCAACCTCAAGAGCGAGGAATTTTATATCTTCGTGCTGCTGGCCTGCGCCGTATACGGCGGCTGCGCCGTGCTGACCTCCGGGTTTCAGGGTACGGGCGCGAAGGGCTACTTCGGCTTTCTGAAAAAGCAGTGCGCCGTGCCGCTGATCGTGGCTATCGCCCTGGCGGCCACGGCGCTGGTGGGCAGTATCGTGGGCTGGCAGCTGTTCCGGGCCGGCGCGTACCGCGACCTGCTGACGGTGGAGGACGGCGACTTTGCCGCCGAGGTAGAGGAGATCAGCTACGATCAGATCCCCATGCTGGACGCGGAGTCGGCCATGAAGCTGGGCAACCGCAAGCTGGGCGAGCTGGCGGATATGGTGTCCCAGTTCGAGGTGGCGGACGACTACACCCAGATCAACTATCAGGGCCGCCCCGTCCGGGTGACGCCCCTGCGGTACGGCGACATCATCAAGTGGCTGAACAACCGCAGCGAGGGATTGCCCGCCTATCTGCTCATCGACATGGTGACGCAGAACGTGGAGATGGTGCGTTTGGACGAGGGCATCCGCTACACCACAGCAGAGCATTTCAGCCGCAATCTGAACCGCCACCTGCGCTTTCACTACCCCACCTATATGTTCGACGACCCGGCCTTTGAGGTCGACGAGAACGGCGACCCCTGGTGGGTCTGCCCCCGTTTGAGCCACACCATCGGCCTGTTCGGCGGGCGGGACATCATCGGCGCGGTGCTGGTGAACGCCGTCACCGGCGAGACGGCCTATTATAAGACCGGCGACGTGCCAAGCTGGGTGGATCACGTGTTCACGGCAGAGCTGATCATGGATCAGTACGACTACCACGGCGCGTATATCAACGGCTTTCTCAACTCCATCTTCGGCCAGCGGGGCGTGACCATCACCACGGAGGGCTACAACTATATCGCCATCGACGATGACGTGTATATGTATACCGGCGTTACCTCGGTGGTGTCCGACGAGTCCAACATCGGCTTCATCCTGTCCAACCAGAGGACGAAGGAGACCCGGTTCTACCAGATCGCCGGCGCGAAGGAGTACTCCGCCATGGACAGCGCCGAGGGTCAGGTGCAGCAGATGAAGTACAAGGCCACGTTCCCCCTGCTGCTGAACATCGCCCAGCAGCCCACCTATTTCATGGCGCTGAAGGATGACGCGGCGCTGGTGAAGATGTACGCCATGGTCAACGTGGGCCAGTATCAGATCGTGGCCACCGGCGGCACAGTGGCGGAGTGCGAGAGCAACTACCGGCAGATGCTGCTGCACAATGACCTGATCGACAGCGGTGACAGCTCCCTGCCGGAAACGGCCAGCGGCGAGATCACCGGCGTCATTGACGACCTGCGCTCGGCGGTGGTCAGCGGCAACACCGTGTTCTATCTGCGCCTGCGGGGCGGCGAGGTGTACTACACCATCTCCGCGGCGGTGCAGCCGGAGGCGGTGATCCTGAACACCGGCGACACGGTGACGGTGCGCTTTAACGAGGGACAGGGCAGCATCCTCACCGCCACCAGCGTGGTAAAGACGGCATCCCAGTCCCCTGCCGCCGAGGAATAAGACATAATGATCGAAGCGGGAGGGCGCAGGCCCTCCCGCTTTTTGTCCGCCCTCCCCTTCCCACTCCGCCGCCTATCCCGGGGGCATTTTTCGCGGCCCGGCGGGCATAAGATAGGGCAAAACAGAAAGGGGCACATGAGTATGAAAAATGTCAAGATCTTCCTGCTGCGGCGGTGGTATGTCATCGGCAGCGCGGCGCTGCTGGCCGCCGCCGCCATCTTTTACGCCGTCAATTATCCGGCCTTCGTCAGCACCGCCGCCACCACGCGGCAGCTGCCGATCTACTCCGTGGAACGGACGCAGAAGGTCTGCGCCATCAGCTTTGACGCGGCGTGGGGCAACGAGGACACGCAGACGCTCATCGATATTTTGGAGCGATACAACGTGAAAACCACCTTCTTCGTGGTGGGAGACTGGGCCGAGAAATACCCGGAGTCGGTGAAGGCGCTCCACGACGCAGGCCACGAGGTCATGAGCCACTCCAGCCATCACGACCACTACAACAGCCTGACGGCGCAGCAGATCATTGACGATGTGACCGCCAGTAACGAGCGCATCAGCGCCGTCACCGGCGTGACGCCCACGCTGATCCGCTGCCCCTACGGCGAGTACGACGACCACGTCATCGCCGCCATCCGCTCCATGGGTATGGAGCCTATACAGTGGGATGTGGACTCTCTCGACTGGAAGGACTATGACGCGGGCACCATCTGCAAGCGGGTGCGGGATAAGCTGGCCCCGGGGTCCATCGTGCTGTTCCACAACGCCGCCCTGCACACGCCGGAGGCCCTGCCCTCAGTGCTGGAGCACATGATCCGGGAGGGCTATACCGTGGTGCCCATCGGCCAGCTGATCTATTGGGAAAACTATACCATCGACCACACCGGCCGCCAGTTCCCGGCCCAGAGCGAATAGCCCCCGGCTCCCCCGGAAGGGGGAGCTTTTTCTCTGCCGGTGCAGAACATTTGTTTGAAGAAATCTGTTTACAGATAAAAATAATGGTGCTACAATAGAATACTGCGACAGAATACTGCATCCGGGAGGCGCTTATGGGAAAATTTAAGGTGGTATCGGAATACACCCCCAGCGGGGACCAGCCCCAGGCCATCGACACCCTGGCCAGCGGCATTGAAAACGGCCTGCGGGACCAGGTGCTGCTGGGCGTTACCGGCAGCGGCAAGACCTATACCATGGCCAAGGTCATCGAGCGGGTCCAGCGGCCCACCCTGGTGCTGGCCCACAACAAAACCCTGGCAGCCCAGCTGTGTGAGGAGTTCCGGGCCTTCTTCCCGGAAAACGCCGTGGAATACTTCGTCTCCTACTACGACTATTACCAGCCGGAGGCGTACATCCCGCACACGGATACGTACATTGAAAAGGACTGCTCCATCAACGATGAGATCGACCGCCTTCGCCTCTCGGCGACGTTTTCGCTTCTGGAGCGGCGGGACGTTATCGTCGTCGCCTCCGTG
>USNH01000188.1 GCA_900556015.1 uncultured Eubacteriales bacterium
CTATGGAGACCACGCTGCGCACCATCAACGCCGTTATCTCGGCGCTGTTTTTCATCTGCTACACCTACCAGTTCCTCTACATCCCCCTGGTGCTGGCCAAAAAGCCCAAGGCGCTGTCCGCCCCGGCCAAGGCGCATCGCTACGCGGTGCTCATCGCCGCCCGGAACGAGGAAAACGTCATCTCCGGCCTGCTGGACAGCCTGCGCTCGCAGACCTACGATATGTCGCAGGTCACGGTGTTCGTGGCGGCGGACAACTGCACCGACAGCACCGCCGCCATCGCCCGCGCCCACGGCGCGGTGGTATACGAGCGCTTCAACCATCTGAACGTAGGCAAGGGCTACGCCCTGGACTTCCTGCTCCAGCACATCGGCGCGGACTACCCGGCGGGCTTTGACGGCTACTTCGTGTTCGACGCGGACAACATCCTCGCCCCGGATTACATAGAGCGGATGAACGAGATGTTCTCCAACGGCCACGAGATCGTCACCAGCTACCGCAACAGCAAGAACTTCGGCGGCAACTGGATCAGCGCCGGATACGCCCTGTGGTTTCTGCGGGAGAGCCGCTACCTCAACGGTGCGCGCACCCGGCTGGGCAGCAGCGCCGCCGTGGGCGGCACGGGCTTCCTGTTCTCTCAGCGCATTCTGGACGAGAGCCACGGCTGGCGCTTCTACTTACTCACCGAGGACATCGAGTTCTCCGTGTACCACATCCTCCGGGGCGAGAAGATCGCCATCTGCGAAAGCGCTGTGCTCTATGACGAGCAGCCCACCGATTTCCGCCAGTCCTGCCGCCAGCGTCTGCGCTGGGCCAAGGGCTATGTACAGGTGTTCCTGCGCTACGGCGGCCAGCTGCTCCGGGGCGCGGCCAAGGGCAGCTGGAGCTGCTTTGATATGTCCATGTCCATCCTGCCGGCCTTCATCCTCACCTCTCTGTGCCTGTTGGCCAACATCACGCTGACGGTACTGGGGCTGATGCAGGGCGCAGGCGTGTGGTTCGCCATCCGCTCCCTGCTGGAGTGTCTGGGCAGCATTCTGGCCACGCTGCTGGTGCTGGGCGGCATCACCACCGTCACCGAGTGGCACCGCATCCACGCCACCACCGCGCAGAAGCTGGTCTATACCCTCACCTTCCCCCTGTTCATGCTGACATACCTGCCCATCTCTTTGGCGGCGCTCTTTATGAAGGTGGAGTGGAAGCCCATCCACCACTCCGTCCGCCTTGCCGCCGTCCCCACACCCCTGCTGAAAAACTGAGGGCTTGCCCTGTATGAATAAAAGAGGTATGATGTTGTTGAATATATACTCAACCACAGGAGGCCGCCATGTATACCATTCTTGTCGTTGACGACGAAAAAGATATTGTTTCCGCGCTGGAGATCTATCTCAAGGCCGAGGGCTACCGCGTCCTCACCGCCTATAATGGCCGGGAGGCGCTGTCCGTGGCCGCACGGGAGGACGTACACCTTATCCTCATGGACATCATGATGCCCGTGATGGACGGCCTGACCGCCATGGCCCAGCTCCGGCAGACCAACAACGTCCCCGTCATACTGCTGACGGCCAAGAGCGAGGACACCGACAAGGTGCTGGGCCTGAACGTAGGCGCGGACGACTATATCACCAAGCCCTTCAACCCGGTGGAGATGCTGGCCCGGGTGCGCTCCCAGCTGCGGCGCTATTTGCAGCTGGGCGGCGGGCAGGTGCAGCCCTCCACCCTGGTCATCGGCGGCATCCGCCTGGACGACAACGCCAAGATCGTCACCGTGGACGGCGATACGGTGTCCCTCACCCCCCAAGGAGTACGACATTCTCCGCTTCCTCATGCAGAACGCCGGCACGGTGTTCTCCCCCAGCGAGATCTACCGCCGGGTGTGGGACGATATGCCCCTCAACGCCTCCGGCGCTATCGCCGTGCACATCCGCCACCTGCGGGAAAAGCTGGAGATCGACCCCTCCGACCCCCGGTATATCAAGGTCGTGTGGGGCAAGGGCTATAAGATGGAGGAACGACTGACATGAGAGCATGGCTGAACATCACCTGGGCCAAGCTGGCCGCCTTTTTCCTGACGCTGCTTTTCGGCCTGGCCACCGTTCTGGGCGGCTTGGGCATCGGCATTTTGGCCTACAACAATGTATTCCTGGACAAGGGCGAGTCCCTCCGTCAGGGGCTGTATCGGGAGCAGTGCTACAGCGCCATCGACACGGCCAACAGCTTCCTCTGCGGCCAGCTGGACAGCGTGGGCCTGATGGATCACTCGTACTACTACCCCGATGGCATGGACACCACCGTCGCCACCGTCGCCTACGACCCGGAGGCCGCCCAGCGGCTGCTGGACGACCTGCCCCGGCTGTTCGCCGAGGAGTTCCCCCCAGAGTCCACCGCCTGCCAGCTCAACGTCTTTGATCCCGACAGCGGCGAGGTGTGGTTCTCCAACTTCGATCTGACAGGCGGCGAAAAGATCCTCTATACCGCACAGAGCACCTACACCTATCACCTGGTGGACAGCGGAGCATACCCGTTCAATGACCCCATCACCGTCTCCGCCACCCTGCTGGAGAAGGACTACCAAGCCCCCAGCTACTCCTACCTGTTCTGCTCGTGGCTTTTGGAGCACACCGGCCTGACCGTCTTTCTCACCGTGCTTTTTGCGGTGCTGACGCTGTTTTGCTTCTGCTTCCTTATGGCCTCCTGCGGCCATTGGCAAGGCAGAGACGGCATCCACCTGACGTGGCTGGACAGGATACCCGCCGACGTGTGGCTGATCGTCCTGCTGTGCCTGCTTTGCATGGGTTGGGAGGCGTTCTACTACGAGTGGGGTAGGATCTTTTTCTGCGCGGCGCTGACACCGCTTCTTCTGCTGTTTCTGTGCGTCTTTTCCGCCCAGTGCAAGGCCGGCACGGTGCTCCGCGGCACGCTCATCGCACGGTTCATCCGCCTGGTATGGCGCATCATGAAGGCCACGGGCCGCGGCCTGTACCGCATCGCCAAGGGCCTGCCCCTGATGTGGAAGACCGCGCTGGTAACGCTGGCGCTGGTATTTATTGAATTTATCCTCTTTATGAAGGATTATTACGGCACTCGCGCAGCACCGTTCCTACTGCTGAAGCTCCTGGAGCTGCTGGCCATTCTGTATATCGCCCTGAGCCTGCGTACTCTGCAAAAGGGCGGCGAAGCCATGGCCGACGGCGACTTCTCCCAAAACATCGACACCAGGCTGCTCATCGGTGACTTCAAGCGCTACGGCCAGCGCATGAACGACCTGCGCTCCGGCATAGAGCAGGCCGTGCAGGAGCAGACCAAGGCCGAGCGCATGAAGACCGAGCTCATCACCAACGTGTCCCACGACATCAAGACCCCCCTGACCT
>USNH01000189.1 GCA_900556015.1 uncultured Eubacteriales bacterium
ACCTTTGCCGCTTCGCGGCAAAGGCGCGATTTGATAATCGCCCAAACCCCCGGAGAGTGTTTCCAAAGAGGGAGGCACGCACAGACCGAAAGCCGTCGGAAAGGAAGATAGTGTGAAAGAAACCCATCAGGGGTTTCTTTCGCGTTCAGTCAGAAAACCGATTTTTGCTTTGCAAAAATCGTAAGCCGAACGCGCCCTGCGCGTTCGGGGGGGAAATCGAAATCCCCCTTTTCTTAAACCGTTCTTTGGTTACTTTCTTTCGGGAAAGAAAGTAACCCGCCGGAGGCAAAAAAAGAAAGAGGTTCGGGGCGGACAGAGTCGTCCGCCCCTACGCTCTGAAATAGTGACCCGCGCCGGGGCGCGGAACATCCCCTCACCGCCACAGCCCCACAAATCCCCCGTCGTGGAGCTGCTTCACCACCAGCACCGCCAGCGGCAGCAAGATCATCCCCGCCACGCCCACGATGCAGAACCCCACGTACATGGCCGCCAGCGCCACCAGCGGCGGCAGCCCCACCTGGGCCGCCACGATTTTCGGCTCAAGCACACTGCGTACCACGGCGATGACGGCGTACAGCGCCGCCAGCGCGATGCCCCTGGGCACGTTCCCCGCCACGCACAGCACCGCCGCCCAGGGCAGCAGCACCGTCCCCGTGCCGAACACCGGCAGCGCGTCGATCAGGGCGATGACCACCGCCAGCAGCAGCGCGTACTCCTGCCGCAGCAGCAGAAACCCCGCCAGCAGCTGAAAAAATGTCACCAACAGCAGAATACACTCCGCCCGCAGCCACTTGCCCAGCGTGTCCAGCACGCTGGCCTTCACGCCCCCTGCCCGACCCCGCCACCGCTCCGGCAGCTGCCGCCGCAGGAATGCCATCACCTGCGGATAGGCGCTCAGGGTGAAGAACACCGCCAGCACCGTCGTGCCGCAGGCCAAAAACAGCCCCGGCAGCGCCCCCATCAACGCCGACAGCCCCCGCAGCGCCGCGGAGGATACCTGCCCCGTCAGCGACGAGGCCAACCGCGGCACATCCGCCAGCGCCTCCTCCATCCACCGCCGCAGCCCCTCCGGGCAGGCGGCGCAGAACGCGCCGATCCGATCCTGCACCCGCCCCAGCGCCTCCGGCAGCCCCGCCAGCTGCTCCGGCAGCGCGGCCAGCAGCGCCAGCGCCTGCTCCACGGACCGCACCAGCACCGCCGCCAGTGCCGCCAGCACCCCGCCCACCAGCACCAGCGTCACCACCGCCGCCGTGAACCCCCGCTTCAGCCGCAGGCCGCGCCGCGCCCGCTCCATCAGCGGCTCAAGGAGCATGGCCAGCCCCAGCGCCAGCAGAAACGGCAGCAGCCACACCAGCGCGTACCGCACCCCGGCCCACACCAGCGCCGCCACCGCCCCGTACCACAGCAGCGCCGTCAGCTTTTCCCCATGCCTCACGCCGCCCCCTCCTTTCATACGCCGCGCCGTTTCAAGGTCTTATACAAGTTTTCCCGGAAGTTTCTTCAAAACATCTCACATTTATTAAAGTTTTTTACAAGTTTTTCTTGCGTCCAAAACCCACCTGTGGTATCATTTTCACATACACTTGTTCGCATCGCACGGACACACGGAGGAGCACTATGGAAAAGCAAAAGTATTATCTAGTCACCGCCGAGGCGCTGCCGGAGGTTTTCCTGCGGGTGGCGGAGGCCAAGCGGATGCTCCAGGTGGGCGAGGCCACCACCGTGGGCGAGGCCGCCAAGCAGGTGGGCATCAGCCGCAGCGCCTTCTACAAATACAAGGACGCGGTGCAGCCCTTCCAGAATATGCACGCGGGCCGCATCATCACTTTTTACGCGCTTTTGAAGGATATTCCCGGGGTGTTGTCCAATTACCTGTCTATTTTTGCCAATTCCGGCGCAAATATTCTGACCATCAACCAGTCCATTCCCACCAACGGCTGTGCCGGCGTGACCATCTCTGTAGAGACGGACGATATGTCCCAGGAGCTGGAGGAGCTGATGTCCCGCGCCACGGCGGCGGATGGCGTTTTGAAGTTTGAGATCATGGCCGGCTGACCCCGTCAGCACACAGGCGCACCGAAGCGGTGCGCCTGTTTTTACGAAAAAAGCACCCCTCCGGCAGTGCCGGAGGGGTACTTTTTTCGTAACAGGGAGCTTACTCCGCCTTGGGAGCTTCCGCCTCGGCAGCAGCCTTGGCGGCAGCGGCCTTCTTCTCAGCGGCGGCCTTCTGCGCGGCCTTGAACTTCTCCTTCTCCTCGGGAGTGGGGATGGGCTCGATGGCGTTGCGAGGGCAGGCCTTGGCGCACATGGTGCAGTTCTTGCACTTGGTGTAGTCGATGACGGCCACGTTATCCACCACGTGGATGGCGTCGAACTTACAGGTGCGCTCGCACATACCGCAGGCGATGCAGCTGTTGGCGCAGACCTTGGTGACGGCAGGGCCCTTGTCCTTGTTGGAACAGTTGACGAACACCTTCTGCTTGTAGGGCACTTCCACGATCAGGTGGTGCGGGCAGGCAGCGCGGCACGCGCCGCAGTTGGTGCACTTCTCCTTGTCCACCACGGCCACGCCGTTCTCCACGTGGATGGCGTCGAACTTACAGGCCGCGACACAAGAGCCGAAGCCGAAGCAGCCGTAACGGCAGGCCTTGGCGTCGCCGCCGCAGACCTTGGTGGCGGCCAGGCAGTCCTTCACGCCGCGATACTCAAAGTTATCCTTGGCGTTGCAGCCGCCGTTGCACAGCACGTGGGCCACCATCTTGTCGCCGGAGGGCGCTTCCATGCCCATGATAGCCGCGATCTTGGCGGCGTTCTCAGGGCCGGCGGGGGCGCAGGCGGTGACGGGGGCTTTACCGGCCAGGATGGCCTCGGCGCAGCCGCCGCAGCCGGGGTAGCCGCAGCCGCCGCAGTTCGCGCCGGCCAGGCAGCTCATGATCTCGGGCAGGCGGGGATCGACCTCCACCTCAAAGACCTTGGCGGCGATGGCCAGGATCAGGCCGAAGATGATAGCGAGAGCGCCGAGAACGACGATCGCCCAAATCAAAGTAGTCATATTCCTCTACCTCCTTACCAGACCTTCAGGCCGCTGAAGCCCATGAAGGCCAGAGCCATCAGGCCGGCGGTGACCAGCGCGATGGGGAAGCCGTCAAAGGCCTTGGGGTTGTCGCCGGAGACCTCCAGCTGCTCGCGGACGGCGGCAAACAGGAAGATGGCCAGCAGGAAGCCCAGACCGCCGGTGATGCCGTAGACCACGGACTCGATGAAATTGTAGTCGTTCTGGGTGTTCAGCAGGGCCACGCCCAGCACGGCGCAGTTGGTGGTGATCAGGGGCAGGTACACGCCCAGAGCGGTGTACAGGG
>USNH01000190.1 GCA_900556015.1 uncultured Eubacteriales bacterium
TAGCCCACGGACATATTGAACACGAAGCCGTTGGGATCGCCGAAGCCGTAGACCTTGCTCAGTACCTTCAGGGCGCACCACGCCTTGATGTACTCGTCCATGGCCTGCGGCACGGTCAACTCGGTGGACCATTCCTGGTTATAGCCCTCGTCGTTGGCCAGGATGCAGGGGCGGGGCACACAGGCCGCCAGGTCCGCGCCGTCCATCTTCTGCACGGTCTTCACCTCGAAGAACCGCGCACCGGCCATGTAGGCGGCGATGATGTTCTGCGCCAGCTGGCTGTTCGGGCCGGCGGCGGGGCCGAACGGCGTTTCGATGCGCTCGCCGAAAATCGGCAGCGACTTGCCGCCGGCGTGATACGCCTTGTGAACGCCGAACATATCGCCGCTGGCGGCGTATTCCTCAACGATCCAGTTCATCAAGGACTTGAACGGAATCGGATACATTTTTTCAGACATGTAAATTCCCCTTTCCTTCTGTTTTTCCCGTAATTTATCTGCGCAGCGTCCGTACCCATACCGGCCCGCCGGCGCAATGCTTCATGCCGCACGGGCGGGCGGAGCCGCCCGTGCAGCGCGCTGACGCTTGATTAATACTCTCTGTGATTCAGGCTGCCCCACAGCTTCTTCGATGCCTCGAGGATGTGCGCGTTTTCGGCCGCCTCGTCGATGCCGACCAGCTCGCGGTCCTTCATCAGAAGTTTGCCCGCAGCAATGGTCGTCTGGCACTGACGTCCGGTCATGCCGAAGATCATGTGGCCGTCGATGTTCTCGTCGGAGAACGGGGTGAACGGCTTATAATCCATCACGATGATGTCCGCCGCCGCGCCGGCCTTCAGCACGCCCAGTTGGTCGGGGAAGTACCGCGCACCGATCTTGGCGTTGTTCTTGAACAGCATATCCGTGACCTCGCACCAGCCCACATTGGGCAGGCAGTTCTGACTGCGCTGGGAGCACAGGGCCACCTTCAGGGATTCCAGCATATCGTTGGTATAGGCATCCGTGCCCATGCCCAGCAGGATGCCCCGCTTATAGAGCTGCAGCACCGGGCAGATGCCGATGGCGTTGCCCATGTTGGACTCTGGGTTGTTCACCACCATGGTGTTCGTCTCGCGGATGATGTCCATCTCGGCGGTGTTCACGTGGATGCAGTGGCCCAGGATGGTCTTTTCACCCAAAATGCCGTGATCCTGCAAACGCTGCACCGGGCGGCGTCCATAATTCTGCAAGCTGTCGTACACATCGTTCATGCCCTCGGACACGTGGATGTGATAGCCCGTGCGGCCATTGTTGGCCTCCACCATGCGGTCAAAGGTCTTGTCGCTGATGGTGAACAGCGCGTGGCCGCCGAACATGGCCGCCAGCATGGGGTCGTTCTGCTTCTCGCAATAGGTGATGAAGTCCGCGTTCTCCTTGATGGCCTGCAGGCACTTCTCCTCGCCGTCACGGTCGCTGACCTCATAGCACAAGCAGGAGCGCAGGCCCAGCCGGCGGCTCTCCTCGCTGATGGTGAACAGCGTGCCGGGGATCTCGCCGTAGCTGGCGTGGTGGTCGAACACGGTGGTCACGCCCTGCTTGATGCTGTCTATATACAGCGCGGTGGCGCTGGCTCGCGTGCCGTCCATCATCAGGTGGCGGTCGATGGCCCACCACGTGCCGTCCAGCACCTCGTAGAAATTGGTGGGGTTGTTGCCCACGATGCTCAAGCCCCGTGCCAGGGCGGAGTAGATATGGGTGTGGGCGTTGATGAAGGCGGGCATGATCACGCCGCCCTTGGCGTCGATGATCTGCGCGTCGGCGTATTTGGCCCGCAGCGCGGCCTCCTCGCCCACCTCCACGATCTTCGTGCCCTCATAGGCCACAGCGCCGTGCTCGTAGTAGCCCTTGCCCTCGCTGTCGCGGGTGATGAGCCGTCCGTTTGTCACCAGTGTCATAGGTAGTTCCTCCTCTTTTTGTTGTTCACGGGGCGGTAAACAAAAAGTGCTCCAGGCCCTCTCGGGGTCTGAAACACTCAAGCGTGCGCCGAGTGATAGTTGCAGCCCGTGCGCGAAGCACTTCCTTACAGCTACCAATCTTGGATTGTACATCTATTTTACAGGAAACCGCACAAAAAATCAACCGTCCAAACGGATTTTTTTGCGCCTATTTACCTCGGTCACGCCAAAGCCTGGGCCAGGCCCACCATGACGGGCATGGTCAGGGCGGAGATAGCGGTCTGCACCGACACCAGGGACGATGCCAGCGATGTGTCGCAGCCGAACTTGGCGGAGAACATACTCAACAGCGCCGCCGGAGGGGCACTGGCGGCGATGAGCAGCACCAGCGTCAGGTCGTGGGGCACATGGAGCAGCAGGCAGAGGCCCAACGACGCCAGGGGCAGCGCCACCAGCCGCAGCCCCATGGTCACCCAGGAGGACCTGCCCTGGAGCGCCACGCGGAAGTCGGCGTGACTGAGCTGATAGCCCACCACCAGCATGGGGACGGGTGTGTTCAGGTCGGCCAGGTAGCCGATGGGCGTCATAAGGAACTGGGGCACTTCGATCTGAAGCAGGTAGAGGAGCATGGCGGCGGCGATGCTGAGCACGCCGGGGTTCAGCAGCAGAGGGCGCAGCTTCAGCTTCCGCCGGTCGCCGGTGAGGATATAGACGCCCCACGTCCAGGCCAGCACGTTGAACACGATGACGTAGGCCGAGCCGTAAAACACGCCGATGCTGCCCAGCAGCGCCGCCATGAGGGGATACCCCATAAAGCCGGAATTGGAGAACACCGTGGCAAACCGCAGGGCGCGCTGGCGGGCGGGGATACCGTCCCGCACAAGCAGATAGGACGCGGCGATGAACAGGGCGTGGAGCAGCAGCGCCACCAACGCCGCCGTGCCGAAGGCGCGGAGCGTCTCCCACTCCAGCGGGCGCTGAAACGCCACCACCATCATGCAGGGGGACACCACGTACATCACCAGGCTGCTCAGGGCCACAGAGCCGCGGTCATCCAGCAGCTTGACCTTGCCCAAAACAAAGCCCACCACCATGAGAAGATACAGGGTGACGATCTGCTGGCCCACGGTCAGAAAGGATTGGAGCATGGGGCTCACCTCCGCGTAAAGGATACGTATTCCGACACAGTCTACCACAAATCCGGCGGATGTCAAGGGAGAACACCGTACACCCGCCGCGGCGGTGCTGGGGCACAAAATACATCCCACTCACTTGATATTCTCAAATTTGAGAATATAATGTTTATGCAAAATAATCCGAGGGGTGATATTGATAAATGGAAATTGCAGAGGTCGTTATGAATCCGATCCGCCAAAGGATCTTCCAGTATTTTTTGC
>USNH01000191.1 GCA_900556015.1 uncultured Eubacteriales bacterium
GAGATCGAGCATCTGGACGGCCACCTGTTCGTGGAGCACACCGACCGTCTGCTGGAGGGCGAGGAGCTGCAAAAGTGGCTGGACGACCACGCCGACGAGTACGAGATCGAAGAAACGGAAGAAGAGGATACCTGATGCGTATTTTGTTTATGGGAACGCCGGATTTCGCCGTAGCGTCGCTGCGGCGGCTGGTGGAGGACGGGCACGATGTCTGCGGCGTGTTCACCCAGCCGGACAAGCCCAAGAACCGCGGCCATAAAATGGCATTCTCCCCTGTCAAGGAGTATGCCTTAACACAGAATATCCCGGTGTACCAGCCGCTGAAAATGCGGGACGGCGAGGCGCTGTCCATCGTGCAGTCCCTTGCCCCGGAGCTCATCGTGGTGGCGGCCTACGGCAAGATCCTGCCGGAGGACATTCTGAACACGCCGCCCTACGGCTCTGTCAACGTCCACTCCTCGGTGCTGCCCAAGTACCGGGGTGCCGCGCCCATCAACTGGGCCATCCTCAACGGCGACACCTCCACCGGCGTGACCATCATGTATATGGCCAAGGAGCTGGACGCGGGGGACGTCATCCTATGCCGCGAGACGGCCATCGACCCGGAGGAGGACGCGCTGGCGCTGACCGCCCGCCTGGCGGAACTGGGCGCGGAGGCCCTCAGCGAGGCGGTGCGCCGTTTGAAGGACGGCACGGCCACCCGCACGCCCCAGGATCACACCGCCTTCACCTACGCGCCCATGCTGGACCGCAGCCTGTCGCCGCTGGACTTCCATAAGCCCGCCCAGCAGCTTCACGATCAGGTGCGGGGGCTGATCCCCTGGCCCTGCGCCGTTATGACGCTGGACGGCAAGCCGGTGAAGGTCTACCGTACCGCCGTGGGCGGCGACACCGCCGCCGCGCCGGGCAGGATCACCGCGGCAGGGAAGAACGGCATCGATGTGGCCTGCGGCGATGGCAAAGTGCTGCGTATCCTTGAAGTGCAGGCCGAGGGCGGCAAGCGCATGACCGCCGCCAACTATCTTTGCGGCCACCCCGTGCAGGTGGACGTATGACCGCCGTGCAGAACGCCCGTGACGCGGCGCTGGAGTCGCTGCTGCAAACCAGCCGGGGCGGCTGGTCGGACGGCAGCCTGAAGCGCACCGTGCAGCGAGCCGGACTGGACAGCCGCGATGCGGCGCTGTGCAGCCGTTTGGTCTACGGCGTGGTGCAGAACCGCGCCCTGCTGGACTACTATATCGACCACTGGTGTACCCAGCGTGCCAATCACTTAGAGCCTGTGGTGGCCTATGTCCTGCGCCTGGGTGTCTATCAGATCCTGTTCATGGACAAGATCCCGGAGCGCGCCGCGGTAAACGAGGCCGTGGAGCAGATCAAGCGCTGGGGCAGACCTCGCGCCGCCGGCATGGTCAACGCCGTGCTGCGGAAATGCGTGGCAAGTAAAAATGCTTTACCGCCGTTGCGGGGCAAGGATGACGCGGCGCTGCTGTCCCTGCAATACAGCCACCCCCGCTGGCTGGTGGAACGGCTTATAAAGCTGCTGGGCCGGGAGGAGACGGAGCAGCTCCTGGCGCTGCACAACCAGCCCGTGCCCACCGTCATCCAAACCAACCCCCTGAAGACCACCCCTGCCGCCCTCCGTCAGGAACTGGAGGCGGCGGGCGCGGAGGTCACGCCCCACCCGTGGCTGGAGGGCTGCTTCACCGTCACCGGCACAGGCGATTTGGAGAAGCTGCCCGCCTTTACCGAGGGTCGCTGCACCGTGCAGGACGCGGCGGCGCGGCTGGTGTCCATGGCCGCCGCCCCGGATCAGCACGCCCGCGTGCTGGATGTCTGCGCCGCCCCCGGCGGCAAATCCTTCGCCCTGGCCATGGACATGGCCGACGGCGGCGACATTCTCTCCTGCGATGTCCACCCTCACAAACTTAAGCTCATCGAAAGCGGCGCGCAGCGGCTGGGACTTCGTTCCATCCGCACCGCCCTGGCCGACGGCAGAGAGCCCCACGCCGCCTGGCTGGATCAGGCCGACCTGGTGGTGGCGGACGTGCCCTGCTCCGGCCTTGGCATCATCCGCAAAAAGCCGGACATCCGCTGCAAAAATCCCTCGGAGCTATCCCAGCTCCCGCCCATCCAAAAGGCCATTCTGGACAACGTCTGCCGCTACGTCCGCCCCGGCGGCGTGCTGGTGTATGCCACCTGCACCATCCTGCCGGAGGAGAACGAGGATCAGATCGCCGCGTTCCTGGCCTCCCACCCCGAATTTGAAAAAACGCCCTTCACGCTGCCGGGCATCGGCGGCTGTGACGGCGCTGTCACCCTCTATCCCCACCGTACCGGCACGGACGGCTTCTTCATCTGCCGTATGCGCCGCAGCGAGGCAACACTATGACCGACATCAAATCCATGACGGAAGCGGAGCTGACCGCCTATTGTAAAGCCCTGGGTCAGCCCGCCTTCCGCGCCAAACAGATATTCACCTGGCTGCACCGTGGCGTCACGTCCTTCGACGACATGACCGACCTCTCCAAGCCCCTCCGCGCCCAGTTGGCAGAGCAGTGCTTCATCACCGCCCCCACCGTGGCCCGGAAGCAGGTCTCCCGCCTGGACGGCACCATCAAATACCTCTGGGAGCTGGCCGACGGCAACTGCATCGAGAGCGTCCTCATGCGCTACCACCACGGCAACACCGTCTGCATCTCGTCCCAGGTGGGCTGCCGCATGGGCTGCGCCTTCTGCGCCAGCACCATCGCCGGCAAGGTTCGCGACCTGCGTCCCTCGGAGCTGCTGGACCAGGTGCTGTTCACCCAGCTGGACAGCGGCGTGCCCATCTCCAACATCGTCCTCATGGGCATCGGCGAGCCGCTGGACAACATGGCCAACGTGCTGCGCTTCCTGGAGCTGGTCAACAGCCCCAACGGCCTGCACATCGGTATGCGCCACATCAGCCTGTCCACCTGCGGTGTCGTGCCCGGCATCGACGCCCTGGCGGAGAAGCAGCTCCAGCTCACCCTCTCCGTCTCCCTCCACGCGCCGGACAGCGAGACCCGCAGCCGCATCATGCCCGTGAACCGCGCCTACGACGTGGAGGAGCTGTTCGCCGCCTGCCACCGCTACTTCCAAAAAACAGGCCGCCGCATCAGCTTCGAATACGCCATGATCGACGGTGTCAACGACCACGACTGGCAGGCGGAGCGCATCGCCCAAAAGCTCCGTGGCATGCCCGGCCACGTCAACCTGATCCCCCTGAACGACGTGGTGGAGAGCCCCTACAAGCCCAGCCGCCGCATCGCGGCCTTCCAGCAGAAGCTGGAGAGCCTGGG
>USNH01000192.1 GCA_900556015.1 uncultured Eubacteriales bacterium
TGTCCCGCACCGTCAGCGGCTGCAAAATGCCGTAGGCGGCGATGCTGTCCGCCAGCTCCCGCAATCCCGCCTCGTCAAACCGGCGGCGGGGCTGCTGCGGGTTGGGCCGGATGGTGTTGATGGGTATGTACCGCACCCGGCTGGACAGAAATTCCGATTTTTGCTCCCGTTTCACGCTTTTGTCCCCCTCACTTCACGTTTTGCTCGGTGTTTTCCGCTATTCTACACCACAGAAGCCGCGAAAGCCCGCGCAATTTGTCGGGAAATCATGCTTATTTGCGTATTTTACGGCACAAAAAAGGACGCCCGCAGGCGTCCTTTTCCCTTCTTGTTCACATCATTTGCCGCTTCAGCCGTCGGATGTCCTCGCCGAAGAAGGGCAATATCTCGTACTCGCCCTCCAGCCGGGACAGCACCGCCCCGCCGTACCGCGTGCCCAGCTCCTCCGGCGCAAGGTTGGTGCTGATGATGGTGGCCTTCCCCTCCATCAGCCGCCCGTTCACCAGCTGGTACAGCGCGCTCTGCACGAAGGACGTGGTCATCTCCGTGCCCAGGTCGTCCACGATGAGCAGGTCGCAGCGCTGGCAGCGCTTGGCGTCGGCGTCGCCCTCGGCGTCGCCCCGGAACTTGGCCTCCTCGAACCGGGAGAAGATGCGGCCCGCCGTGTCGTACACCACGGAATAGCCGCCATCGCTGACCACTCGGGCGATGCAGGCGGAGAGGAACGTCTTGCCCAGCCCCGTGCCGCCGGACAGCAGCAGATTGCCGCTGCCCTTGGAGAACTGCTGGGCGTAGTCCCGGCAGACATCGAAGTTCCGCTCCATGTTGGCGCGGGGGGACGTGCCGTAATCCGGCCACACCGCGTCATCGTAATAGTCGAAGCGGAAGCTGTCGAACGTCGCCTCACCCAGGGGCAGCAGACGGGACAGCTCATGGAGCTGCTCACGGGCGTAATACTTTTTCAGGCAGTCGCACACCTGCCCCTTGCGGTAGCCGGTGTCGCCGCACAGCGGGCAGGCGGGCTTGTCGTCCAGATAGTCGATGGGCTCACCCATGGCCGTCAGCAGCTCGGCCCGCTCCCTTTGCAGCTCCAGATTCTCGTCCCGCAGCACCCGGATGGCGGGCAGCGGGTCTGTGCCCTTTTGCAGGGCGGAGGTGACGATGCGGCCCATCGTCCCCCGCAGCTCCCGTTCGATCTCCGCCAGCCGAGGCTGGCGGGTGAAGGCCATGCGCCGCCGCTGCTCCAGCTCATCGGCGCGGCGCTGCTTATCCTGGTCATAGCGGGCCAGCGCCCGCTGCATGATGCTGCCGTCGTATGCCATACCGTCTCACCTCTTGATATAGCGCCGCATCCAGGCGTCCTTCTCCCCGCCGGAGGCGGGCTTGGGCGGCTGGGACGGCGGTTTCTTCTCCTCGCCCCGCTGCACCTGCTGGGGCGTGTGCCAGCCGTTTTCGTGCCAGCGGCGGAGGATGCCGTTGAGATAGCGCCAGTTCAGATCCTTCTTATAAAACACCGTCCGCTCATAGGCCAGGGCCACTGTCTCCGGCGGGAAGCCCTGATCCATCCAGTCGGCGATGTAGCGGCGCTCCGCCTCCACCATCTGCCGCTGGGGCAGGTGGAGGGCCTGCATATAGGCGGCGGACTTCTCCTCCCGCTGCGCCCATTTTTTCAGGTACGCGGCGGCGGTGGTCTGGTCGTAGATCCCCAGCTGCGCCCAGTAGTAGCCCTCCTTCTCGATCTGCCGCAGGGTGGGACGGCGGCCCTCGCCCCAGCGGCGCTTGGCCCGCTCCACACAGTGGCACACCAGCAGGTAGACCACATCGGCGGGCAGGCCCAGGTCGTCATACAGCCCGGCCAGGATTTGCAGGTCGGCGGTGCGGAGCTTTTTGCCCAGCTGCTGCTCCACCTGGGGCAGCAGAAGGCGGAAGCCCTCGTTGTCCTGCAAGAGGGCGGAGATGTCGTCCGCGGAGTAGACGGGCCGCTCCTCCGCCGGGGCGGGAACGGCAGCGGCGGCGGGACGGGGCAGCAGGCCCAGCTGCTGGAGCGCCTGCTCCGCCGCGTCGATACGCAATCGGCTGATGGGTAGCGCCTTTTCCAGCTCCTCCGGCGTAACGCCCCGGCCAAAGCGCTGGAGCGCCAGATACAGCAGCGCCGCGTCGCCCTGACCGCTTTGCAGCAGCTTGTCCAGCGCCTCGGCGGGCAGGGAGATATTCTGTTGTCCGCCCCGCAGGATATAGCCGGCCATGGCCGCGCCCCCTCTCGTCATTTGACCCTATTCTACATGAAAAGCCACCGTTCGTAAAGCGGCGTTTTTACAAATTTCCGACTTTCGGCAAAATAGCCTTTTCAGCGGGGAAAATTGTGCTATAATGGACAATGAATAGGTATCTATATACCGAAGACATAAAGGAGGGCCTTACGTATGGCGAACCGAGTGACCATGACCATCTGCGGGACGGAGTACACCCTGATCGCGGAGGAGGACGCCGCCTACATGGAAAAGGTGGGGGCGCTGGTGGACAAGGAGATGCGCGACCTGATGGACAGCACCCACATGAGCCGGGACAACGCGGCGGTGCTGGCGGCGGTGAACCTGGCCGACCAGCTTTGCAAGGCGCAGGACGGCTCGGAGAACCTGCGGCGGCAGCTGAAGACGTATCTGGACGAGGCCAGCCAAGCCAAGAGCGAGGCCGCCGAGCTGCGGCGCAAGCTGCAAAATCAGCAGAATCAGAACCGCCGCGGATGATGGAGCTGCTCGCCCCCGCGGGGGGCTATGAAGCGCTGATCGCCGCCGTGCAGAGCGGCGCGGACGCGGTATATATGGGCTTTGGCGCGTTCAACGCACGGCGCAGCGCCAAGAACTTCACCGACGAGGAATTTGCGTCGGCGGTGGACTATTGCCATTTGCGGGGCGTCAGGGTGTTCCTGACGCTGAACACTCTGCTCACCGACCGGGAGCTGGACAAGGCGGCGGACACGCTGCGAAAGGCCAACGCCATGGGCGTGGACGCGGTGCTGGTGCAGGACTGGGGGCTGCTGACGCTGGCGCGGGGGACCGTGCCCGACCTGCCCATCCACGCCAGCACGCAGATGAGCCTGTTCACCCTGGGCGGTGCGCGGGAGGCGGAGAAGCTGGGCATGGAGCGGGTGGTGCTGGCCCGTGAGCTGAGCCGGGACGAGGTGGCGGAGATCTGCGCCGGGTGCGGCGCGGAGATCGAGATATTCGGCCACGGGGCGCTGTGTATGTGCTACTCCGGCCAGTGCGAGATGAGCGCCGTGCTGGGACAGCGCAGCGGCAACCGGGGCGC
>USNH01000193.1 GCA_900556015.1 uncultured Eubacteriales bacterium
GGCGCTGCTGCTGCCCATTCTGCTGTGCCGCTTCATGTGAGTGGGACGGGTCTTGAGGGAAAGGAGCGCTTTTATGGCATTTGAAGGGTATTCGCAGGAGACACTGGACTTCCTGTGGGGCATTCGGTTCAACAACGAACGCTCCTGGTTTCTGGCGCATAAGCAGGACTATGAGGCACATCTCCTGGCCCCCACCCGTGCGCTGGGCGAGCAGGTGTATGGAGCCCTGCACGCGGCATTCCCCAAGGAGCCGTTTCTGCTGAAGCTCTCCCGCATCTATCGGGATGCCCGACGGCTGCACGGGAATGGACCGTACAAGGACCACCTGTGGTTCTGCGTCCGCGCCGGCGGCGAGGACTGGACGGGGCGGCCTACGTTCTATTTTGAGATCGCGCCGGACTATTACAGCTACGGCATGGGGTTCTGGGCGCCAAAGGCGTCGCTGATGGAGGCGTACCGCAAGGGCATCGATGAAAACCCGGAGACGCTGGCCAAGCTGGTGCGGCGGTTCAA
This sequence comes from uncultured Eubacteriales bacterium, assembly GCA_900556015.1. Next base: position 514 of record USNH01000193.1, read on the forward strand.
CCGGCAGACGCATTTCGTGCTGGCCGGGCCGGAGTATGCCCGGAGCAAGGGGGAGGTCAGCGAGCTGCTGCGGCCCTGGTATCAGAAGAAGTCGGTGAATTTGCAGCACGAGCTGCCGCCGGACGAGCGGATATTCTCCCCGGAGCTGGCGCAGGATATGATTGAGGGCTTTGAGGCGCTGATGCCGTTTTATAAGTATTTTGACAGGCTGTGCGCGGCGCAGGCCGAAAAGTGAAAAGTTTTTGTGAATAAGGGCGCTTTGCCGCTTGACAACCGGCGGCGGGCTGGGTAAAATATTGCCTAATGAATGAGGGAGTAATTCCGCAGCGCTGGGAGCGCGGCGAGACACACCGTCATCCCGGCGCGAAAGCGCCCGATGTGTCCTGAAAGAATGAGACTCATGCACAGCTATGCCCTGTGCATGAGTTTTTTGCTGTACGGGGCGAGATCATATAGGACGAGAAACGAAAAGGAGTAGGTCATTATGGACAGAGAGTACACCCACAGCCCGCAGGAGGTGCTGGCGTCGCTCCAGTCCTGTCCCACCGGCTTGACGGAGGAGCAGGCGGCGGAGCGGCTGCGGCAGCACGGGCCGAATAAGCTGAAGGAGGCGGAGAAGCCCTCCGTGTTCCAGCGGTTTTTGGCGCAGCTGAAGGACCCCATGCTGCTGATACTGCTGGCGGCGGCGGCGGTGTCCGCCGTGACCAACGCGCTCAGCGGTGAGAGCTTCACGGAGGTGTTCATCATCCTCATCGTGGTGCTGCTGAACGCGGTGCTGGGCGTGGTGCAGGAGAGCAAGGCGGAGGCCGCTATCGAGGCGTTGCAGACTATGACCGCCGCCAAGTGCAAGGTGCTGCGGGGCGGCCATCAGGTCGTGGTGGAGAGCAGTCAGCTCGTGCCCGGCGACGTGGTGGTGCTGGAGGCCGGTGACGCCGTGCCCGCCGACGGGCGGCTGCTGGAGAGCGCGTCGCTGAAGATCGAGGAGGCGGCGCTGACCGGCGAGAGCGTGCCGGTGAACAAGGCGGTGGAGCTGCTGACCGGTGACTCCATCCCCCTGGGCGACCGGAAGAATATGTGCTATATGGGCAGCACGGTGGTCTATGGCCGGGGCAAGGCGGTGATCACCGCCACCGGCATGGACACGGAGATGGGCAAGATCGCCGGTGTGCTGGCCCAGACAGAGCAGGAACAGACCCCCTTGCAGCGGAAGCTGAACGAGCTGGGCAAGACCATGAGCAAGCTGGTGCTGGGCATCTGCGTGTTCATCTTCATCTTTGACCTGGTGGTGGCCGGGGAGTTCACGCTGGAGACGGTGCTGAATACGTTCATGGTGGCGGTGTCGCTGGCGGTGGCGGCCATCCCGGAGGGATTGGCCACGGTGGTGACGGTGGTGCTGAGCATCGGCGTGACCAACATGAGCAAGCACCACGCGGTGATCCGCCGGCTGACGGCGGTGGAGACGCTGGGCTGCACCCAGGTCATCTGCTCGGACAAGACCGGCACGCTGACGCAGAACAAGATGACGGTGGTGGAGCACACCGGCCCGACGGAGCTGCTGGCCACGGCTATGGCACTGTGCAGCGACGCGGTGCTGGAGGACGGCAAGGCGGTGGGCGAGCCCACAGAGGCGGCGCTGGTGAACTTTGCCGCGGCCAACGGGCTGGTGAAGAACCGACTGGAGGAGAAACAGCCCCGGTGCGGCGAAGCACCCTTTGACTCCGGGCGGAAGATGATGTCCACCATTCACCGCATGGACAACGGGTTCATCCAGTACACCAAGGGCGCGCCGGACGAGGTGCTGCGCCGGTGCGTGAGCTATACGGAGGGCGGCGCGGTGCTGCCCATGACGGAGGAGAAGCGCAGCGCCATTTTGGCGGAGAACAAGGCCATGGCCGACAAGGCACTGCGTGTGCTGGCGGCGGCGGAACGGCTGTATGACGCGCTGCCCGACCGGCAGGAGCCGGAGGATCTGGAGCAGGAGCTGTGCTTCATCGGCCTGGCGGGTATGATCGACCCGGTGCGGCCTGAGGTGAAGGACGCGGTGGCGGAGTGCCGTGCCGCCGGTATCCGGCCTGTGATGATCACCGGCGACCACAAGGACACCGCCGTGGCCATCGGCAAGGAGCTGGGCATTATCGACAGCGCCGATCAGGCCATCACCGGCAGCGCGCTGGACAGCATGAGCGACGAGGAGCTGGACCGGGCGGTGGAGCAGTACAGCGTGTACGCACGGGTACAGCCGGAACACAAGGTGCGCATCGTGTCCGCCTGGCGGCGGAAGGGCGCTGTGACCGCTATGACCGGCGACGGCGTCAACGACGCGCCGTCCATCAAGTCCGCCGACATCGGCGTGGGCATGGGCATCACCGGCACGGACGTGACGAAGAACGTGGCGGACATGGTGCTCAGTGACGACAACTTCGCCACCATCGTCTCCGCCGTGGGCGAGGGACGGCGTATCTACGACAACATCCGCAAGGCTATCCAGTTCCTGCTTGCCAGCAATATGAGCGAGGTGCTGGGCGTGTTCTTCGCCACGCTGCTGGGCTTCACGCTGCTGAACCCGGTGCATCTGCTGTTCATCAACCTGATCACCGACTGCTTCCCGGCGCTGGCGCTGGGTATGGAGAAGGAAGAGCCGGACACCATGACCCGGCCTCCCCGCGACAGCAAGGACGGCATTTTTGCCGGCGGATTGGGCTTTGATATTCTGTATCAGGGCGTGCTGATCACCCTGATCACCCTGACCTCCTATATCATCGGGCACTGCA
>USNH01000194.1 GCA_900556015.1 uncultured Eubacteriales bacterium
TCCCGCCGGAGAAGCTGCAAGCGTCCCTGCGGCGTGAGCTGCGGCGCAGCGGTATGATACTGGCCGAGCCGGACGTGCTGACGGCCATGGAGCACGAGGCGCTGGAGTCGCCCTGCTTCCTGCCCCTGGGCGTGGCGAAGGACGGCACGCTCACCGGGTCGCTGGCCAGCGCGGTGCAGCTTGGCAAGCTGGGCCGCTATGTGGACAAGCTGCTGCACCGGGTGGCCGAGGAGCTGGGCGCGGGGAACATCGACGCCGACCCCTGCGTCCGTGGGCCGCAGGAGAGCGCCTGCGACCACTGCGCCTTCGCCTCGGCCTGCTGGTTCGATGAGCGGCGGGACAAGGCACAGTATCTGCAAAAGACCACGCCGGAGGAATTTTGGGCGGCGGTGGACAGGGAGGTGTCCCATGGCTGAGATCAGATTGACGGAGCAGCAGCGCGCAGCGGTGGAGAACCGTGGCGGCAGTCTGCTGGTATCCGCCGCCGCCGGGTCGGGCAAGACCAAGGTGCTGGTGGAGCGGGTGTTCTCCTACCTGACGGAGGAGCACTGCCACGTGGACGACTTCCTCATCATCACCTACACCCGGGCCGCCGCGGCGGAGCTGCGGGGCAAGCTGGCCGCCGAGCTGGCGTCCCGTGTGGCGCAGAGCCCCGGCGACCGCCATCTGCGGGCGCAGATGTTCCGGGTGTATCAGGCGGACATCAAGACGGTGGACGGCTTCTGCGCCCAGCTGCTGCGGCAGCACGTGCATCTCCTGCCGCCGGTGGACGGGCGGTGTCTTACGCCGGACTTCCGGGTGCTGGACGAGAGCGAGGCGGCGCTGCTGCGGGAGCGTGCGCTGGAAGCGGCGCTGGAGGAGTTTTACCGTGCCATTGAGAGCGGAGATGAGGAGTACGCGCAGTTGGCGGACACGCTGGGCGCGGGACGGGACGACCGGGCGCTGGCCCGGCTGATCCCGGAGCTGCACGGAAAGCTGCAAAGCCACCCCTACCCGGAGAAGTGGCTGGCCCGTGCGGCGGAGGGCTGGACGGACATCCCGGCCCATTTGGCGGACAGCGTATACGGACAGACGGTGATGGCGGACACGGTGCGCCGCGCCGAATTTTGGGCGTCCCAGCTGGAGCGGGCGGTGTCCGCCATGGCGGACTGCCCGCCGGTGCTGGAGGCCTACGGCGACCGCTTTATAGAGGTGGCCGGCCAGCTTCGGCGCTACCGTGAGGCATCTCAAAGCGGCTGGGCGGCCATGGCGGCGGTGCAGCCGTCGTTTCGCCGTGTGGGCGTCGTAAGGGGCGAGGAGAACGAGCAGGCGAAAAAGGCCGCCCGGACGGTGATGGAGAAGTGCAAGGCGGAGCTGAAAAAGCTGGCCGCGCCCTACGAAACGCCGGAATCGGAGCACCTGGACGACCTGCGGGCCATCGCCCCGGCCATGCGGGGACTGCTTAGGCTGACGGCGTCCTTCGGCCAGCGGTATCAGGCCGAGAAGGTGCGGCGCAACGCGCTGGACTTCTCCGATCAGGAGCACTACGCCCTGACGCTGCTGGCTCACGAGGACGGCTCGCCCACGGAGCTGGGGGAGCAGGTGTCCCACCGCTACCGGGAGGTGATGGTGGACGAGTATCAGGACACCAACGAGGTGCAGAACTGCATCTTCCGTGCCGCGTCCGACGATGGGCAGCGGCTGTTCGCCGTGGGCGATGTGAAGCAGAGCATCTATCGCTTCCGGCTGGCCGAGCCGGGGATATTCCTGAAGAAATACCGCACCTTCGCCGACGCGGACACGGCCTCGGAGGGTCAGCCCCGGCGCATGGTGCTGAGCCGCAACTTCCGCTCCCGGCGGGAGGTGCTGGACGTGACCAACTTCGTGTTCGGGGCGATCATGTCCACGGAGATGGGCGAGATGGACTACACCGACCAGGAGAAGCTCTATTTCGGCGCGGAATACTACCCGCCGGCCCGGCGGGACGTGGAGCTCCGCCTGGTCAGCGTGGAGGATACGGAGGAGGAGCGGTTCGACCGCGTTCAGGCGGAGGCCCGGTTCGCAGCCCGGCGCATCCGAGCTCTGCTGGACGAGGGCTTCCCCGTACAGGGCGAGGACGGGCAGACGCGGCCCGTCACGCCGGAGGACATCGTCATCCTCATGCGTTCGCCCAGCTCACGGCTGTCCGCGTTCTGCGCGGCGCTGGAGCGGGAGGGCATCCCCTGTGACGGCGGCGAGAGCGAGGACTTCTTCGCCGCCATGGAGGTGGCGGTGCTGCTGTCGCTGCTGGAGGTGGTGGACAACCCCCGGCAGGACGTGCCGCTGATCGCGGTGCTGCGTTCGCCGCTGGTGGGCATGACCCCCGACCGGCTGGCGCAGATACGCGCCCTCCAGCCCGATGGGGATTACTACGAGGCGCTGTGCCGGGATGACGCGCCGGACAGTGCGGCGTTCCTGTCGCTGCTGGCGGAGCTGCGGGCGGCCTCCCGTGAGATGGCGGCGGATCAGCTCCTGTGGTATATCTATGACCGCTGCCACGCATCGGCGGTGTTCGGCGCGATGGAGGACGGCGAGCTGCGCCTGGCCCGGCTTCACGCGCTGTACGACTACGCCCGCCGGACGGTGCAGAGCGGCAAAACGGGCCTGTTCGACTTCATCCTCTACCTCCGCAGTCTGCTGGAAAAGGGCGACGCGCCGCAGCTCAGTGCCGCGTCCTCCGCCTCCGGCGTGCGTATCATGAGCGTGCACCGCTCCAAGGGCCTGGAGTTCCCGGTGGTGGTGCTGGCGGATCTGAACCGCACGTTCAGCCGTCAGGACATGAACCAGCCGGTGCTGGTGCATCCCCAGCTGGGCGCTGGCGCGGAGCGGGTGGACACGGCGCGGCACATCCGCTACGACACCCTCTCCAAAACGGCGCTGGCTCTGACGCTGGAGCGGGAGAGCAAGGCCGAGGAGATGCGTATCCTCTATGTGGCGCTGACCCGCGCCAAGGAGAAGCTCATTTTAGTGGACGCCATGAAACACGGAGAGAAACACCTGCGGGAGCTGATCGCCCTCAGCGGCGTGCCGGTGCAGCCGGAGGCGGTATCCGGCGCGAAATGTCCCGGCGACTGGCTTTTGCTGCCGCTGCTGCACACCACGGCGGCGGGGGAGCTGCATCAGTTCGCCGAGCTGTGGCCGCAGGAGCTGGACGAAGGGCCGGAGGGCCTGACGGTGCAGCTGCACCACGTGGGCGGTGAGCAGGACGCGCAGCCGGCGGACGAACCGGCGGAGACGGCCCGCGGCGAGGACGTGCTGCCGGA
>USNH01000195.1 GCA_900556015.1 uncultured Eubacteriales bacterium
CAGCCACCTCTTTGAATACGCGGTACAGCTCCAGCTTGACAGACATGAAAAACGCCTCCTATTAGGAAAGATGAATAGAGTGCTTCGTGCTATCTGACATGATTATACCAAATATTCCGCCGAATACAAGGGGAAATTGCGCCGCGGCGCGGATTGCCCTTGCATAAAGCGCCGGTCTGTGATAAGATAAGTGCCGTTGAACGACACGAAGGAGAATGTGTATGGATAGATTGAAGGACCTTTGGTCCGGGCAGGACCTGATCAACCGCATCGTCCTTATTTCCGGGCTGGCGGTGTTCCTCTGGTGCTTGGTAAAAGGGCAGGGGCTGTACGGCCTTGTGCTGCTGGTGGTCATGATCTTCCTGATGGTCAGCCGCTTCAACAGCCTGACAAAGCGCCGTGGACGGCTGTACGGCACGATGTATTTCCACATGCCCGACGGGGAATTGGTGCCCCGCACCTTTGAGCAGGTCAAGACCGAGTACGTCAAGGGCGGGCAGGGCCGCTATGCCGACCGCAAGGTGTCGGTGTGCTTCCCCTGGTGGCGCGTCACCAGCGACGGGCAGGGCGACACCGGCTTCGGCCTGTCCATCCGTCTCAAGAGCAGCGCGGAGCTGGCGGCGGAGGCCGCCGGCCTGAAGCGGGGCGAGTTCGTCCGCGTCACCGGCAGCATTGAGGCGGTGAACAAGGGCTACTTCGTCATCGGCAAGCTGGAGGAGCTGACGCGCATCACCGAGGAGGAGCTGTTCCCCCTGCGGGAGAAATTTCAAAAGTGACCAAAATTCTTTGGAACAAAGGAGATAATGAATATGAGCTTTATGATCGAGACGTCCGCACGTCACATCCATCTGACCCAGGAGACTGTGGAGAAGCTGTTCGGCGAGGGCTATCAGCTGACTATCCGCAAGCCTCTGTCCTATCCCGGCCAGTACGCCAGCAACGAGCGCCTGACCATCGTTGGCCCGAAGAAGGAGATGGCCAACGTGTCCATCCTCGGCCCGGTCCGCAAGGCCGACCAGGTGGAGGTCTCCGCCACCGATGCCCGTACCCTAGGCATTGACGCGCCCGTCCGCGAGAGCGGCGACGTGAAGGGCAGCGGCGCGTGCAAGCTCATCGGGCCGAAGGGCGAGGTGGAGCTGACCGAGGGCGTCATCGTGGCCAAGCGCCACCTGCACATCCTGGAAAACGAGGCCAACGAGCTGGGCATCAAGAACGGTGACATCATCAAGGTGGCCTGCGGCGGCGAGGGCCGCAAGCTGATCTTCGACGATGTGGTGGTTCGCGTCAACAAGGACGGCGCTACCACCATGCACATCGACACCGACGAGTCCCAGGCCGCCGGCAACCCCACCGTAGGTGAGATCTTCCGCTGAGACCCCGTAAACGGCATAAAAAATGACCGCCGAAAGGCGGTCATTTTTTATGCCGTTACTGCGCCAGGGCGATGGTCACGCTGCCGCTGACGGTCTGCAATTCCCAAGGCGCGTCCTTCATGTGCGTCACGGGTACGTCGCTGGCGAACTGTCCGCTGGTGGTGCGGAACTCCACGAACAGCGATGGTGCGGTGTCCCCGGCGGGGAGTGTCAGCGTTACCGGGCCGCTGCTGGTCTCCATGTCCAACTCTGTGGGCAGCACATCCAGCGTCAGCTCCACGCTGCCGCTGACACTGTCCGCCTCCAGATTTTGGGTGCGGACGCTGCCGGAGATAGCGCCGCTGGTGGTGGAAAGGGAGATCTCCCCGGCGTTGGCGGCGTTGACGTAGACCGTACCGCTGACGGAGGTGACGTCCAGCTCGTTCAGCGTCAGCGTATCCTCATCGGTCAGATCCACAGACACGGCGGCGCTGACCGTTTCCACATCCAGCTCGTGCAGCACCATGCTCCGGGGCAGCTTCACCGTCAGGTGCTTTTCCTCCGATACACTCAGCAGCTTGGGCTGGGAACAGACATCCAGCGTGCTGTCATCCTCGTCCACGCGCCACTCCATCGGCACGCTGACAGCGCCGCCGTCGGCCAGCGCCTCCTTCAGCTCGATGCCCTCGCCGTCATACAGCTCCACGGTGACGCTGCCGGAGATCCACACAATGTCGATGGAGCGGAAGCCGTTCAGCTGCACCACATCCGTGCTGCCCAGCGTATAGCCGTTGTCCGGCTGGACAACAGGGGTCTCGTCCTTGCCGCCGTCGCCGCCGTCCTCATATCGAACGGGGAAGCCGCAGGCCACCAGCGCCAGCAGGCCGCCCAGCACCAGCAGCAACGCGATCAATTTCTTCATGGGGTCATACCTCACCTTCTCAATTTCTCCCAAATGGTCACCTGTCCCGTCTCCCGGGTGCGGGCCATGTCGATGACTCGCTGGTTGCGGCTGCCCCGGAACTGGAGGGAGATGTCCTTCAGCTCCTTGACGAACCGTCCGTCCACCAGGATGTCGATGCACGCCAGCAGCGCGTCCGTCACCTCGCAGCGGGGATAGCTGCCGTCCCGCAGCAGCTCGTCCTCCAGCCGGAAGCCGGTAAAGCACCAAATGTCCTTTTGGGGGTATTTCTCCCGCACCTCGCGCAGGAGAGGCAGGAGGTCTCGCTGATTTCGCGGCTCAAAGGGTTCACCGCCCAGCACCGTCAGGCCGCTGACGAAGGGCTTGTCCAGCTCCGCGAAGATCTCCGCCTTTGTCGCATCGGTGAACTCCCGTCCATAGCAGAAATCCCATGTCTGGGGCTGGAAGCAGTCGGGGCAGTGGTTGGTGCAGCCGGACACGAACAGCGTGACCCGCACGCCCGCACCGTTGGCGATGTCGCATTTTTTCAGCTCTCCGTAATGCATGGTAATGCCTCCTGATGATAGTGAGTATACAACGCAAAGATTAAAATAACATTAAAATTCCGAAAAAATGGGGCGGGCCGCGGCCCGCCCCGTTTTACGCTGTGATGCTGACTTACAGGTGCAGCACCCGGTCCTTGATCTCCTGGGTGCGTCCCTGATTCCAAAACTGCGTGCCGATATAGCCGCAGGTGCGCCGGGCCACGTTCATCTTGTCCTGGTCGGTGTTGCCGCACTGGGGGCACTTCCAGATGAGCTTGCCGTCCTCCTCCACCACCTCGATCTCGCCGTCCCAGCCGCAGACCTGGCAGTAATCGCTCTTGGTGTTCAGCTCGGCGTAGATGATGTGGTCATAGATGAATTTCATGACCTCCAGCACCGCGTCCAGGTTGTTCTGCATATCCGGCACCTCCACATAGCTGATAGCGCCGCCGGGGGACAGGTGCTGGAACTGGG
>USNH01000196.1 GCA_900556015.1 uncultured Eubacteriales bacterium
CGGGGCGATGCACCCCAAGGGTACTTGCTTCGCTGCGTGGGCATCGCCCCCTACGCACGTTCACCGAAAAATCATGCGTCCACCCTCCGGCGGTTCTTTTCACTTGATCGCCTGCTCCAGCCCATCAAACACCGGCGCGTTAAAAAACTCGCCCAGCGTGATGTCCAGCCCATCGCAGAGCATCTTGATGGTCAGCAGCTTGGGGTTTTGACTTTTGCCATACAGAATGTTCTTCACGCTGGACGGCGGCAGCGCGCTGACGGATGCCAGCTTGTTGATGCTCATGTTCCGCTGTTCACACAGCTGTAAAATGCGGTCACGTACCGCTTCCACGGTTGTCATAGCGTCCCTCCCGGATATTTTTCTTTAGAATATCCGAAAAGACTTGCATTTATAGGCTATGCGTGCTACCATTAGGCTATGCATAGACTATTATGCATCCCCCCTTGCTCCGCCGCCGTTCCCCCGCGCCGTCCCCGGCGTTTCGGCGGCGGAGCGCATTAACGCAAAAAAGAACCGCCGGAGGCGGTTCTTTTTCGTTGTCAGTCAACAATATCTACCGAGACCTTAGCGCCGGTGCGCTGGGCATAGGACCGAACGACAGTGCGGATCTCCTTGGCGATGCGTCCCTGTCTGCCGATGACCTTGCCCATATCCTCCGGGGCGACGCGGAGCTGCAGCGTCAGCTCATCGCCGTTCTCCACCTCGGTCACAGTTACCTGCTCCGGGTGCTCCACCAGGTTCTGGGCGATATACAGCAGCAAATCCTTCATTGGCTTTGCCCCGACTTACAGTACGTCTACCTTCTTCAGCAGAGCGCGAACGGTGTCAGTGGGCTGTGCGCCGGTCTTGATCCACTCGCGGGCGCGGTCGGCGTCGATGCTGATCTTGGCGGGAGAGACGCAGGGATCATACGTGCCGATCTCCTCGATGAAGCGGCCATCACGGGGATAGCGGGAGTCCGCCACGACCACGCGATAGTAAGGAGCCTTCTTCGCACCCATTCTTCTCAGACGAATTTTGACCATTGTTGTGTTCCTCCATGTAAAATAAGTAATTTTATATCTGTTAAATGCTTCTGCACTTACACACAGTTGGTTATTTCAGGCGCTTTTTCCGGCCAAAGCCGTGCATCGCGCCACGGGCCACCTTGCCGCCCATGCCGTTCATCAATCCGCCGAAACCCCGCATACCGCCGCCCTTGGTCATGGCCTTGGTCATCTGCTGGAGCATCTCGAAGGATTTCAGCAGGCGGTTCACGTCCACCACCTCCAGGCCGCAGCCGGCGGCGATGCGCTTTTTGCGGCTGGCGTTGAGGATCTGCGGGTTCTCCCGCTCCTGGGGCGTCATGGAGCGGATGATGGCCTTGTTGTGGGCCATCTGCTTTTCGTCGATCTGATCCGGGTCGAAATTCTTCGCCATGCCGCCGGGCAGCATCCCCGCGATCTGACTCAGGTCGCCCATATTTTGCAGCTGCTCCAGTTGGTCGAGGTAGTCGCTCAGCGTCAGCCGGTTCTTCCGCAGCTTTTCCTCCAGCTTTTTGGCCTGCTTCTCATCGTACTGCTGCTCGGCCTTCTCGATGAACGTGAGCATATCGCCCATGCCCAAAATGCGGGAGGCCATGCGGTCGGGGTGGAACGGCTCGATCATGTCCAGCTTCTCGCCCGTGCCCACGAACTTGATGGGCTTGCCGGTGACGGCACGGATGGACAGGGCCGCGCCGCCGCGGGCATCGCCGTCCAGCTTGGTCAGCAGCACACCGTCGATGCCCAGCGCGTCGTCAAACGCCTTGGCCGCGTTCACCGCGTCCTGGCCGGTCATGGCATCCACCACCAGCAATATCTCGTTGGGGCGGACGGCGGCCTTCACCGCCTTCAGCTCGTCCATCAGCGCCTCGTCAATGTGGAGACGGCCCGCCGTGTCCAGGAACACCATGTCGTGTCCGTGGTCGGCGGCGTACTTCACCGCCTCGGTGGCGATGGTCACGGGATCGATCTGCCCCATTTCGAACACGGGGATGTCCAGCTGCTTGCCCACCACCTGCAACTGGTTGATGGCGGCGGGGCGGTATACATCGCAGGCCACCAGCAGGGGGCGGCGACCAAACTGCCGCCGCATCAGGCCCGCCAGCTTCGCGCCGTTGGTGGTCTTACCTGCACCCTGGAGACCCACCATCATCACGACGGTCGGCCCTTTGGAAGCGGTGGTCAGCTTGGCGTTAGAGCCGCCCATCAGGGCCGTCAGCTCCTGGTTGACGATCTTCACGATCTGCTGGGCCGGGGTCAGGCTGTCCAGCACGTCCGTGCCGATGCACTTCTCCGTCACGTCCGCCACAAAGTCCTTGACGACCTTGTAGCTGACATCGGCCTCCAGCAGGGCCAGGCGCACCTCGCGCATCCCCTCGCGGACGTCCGCCTCGGTGAGGCGGCCCTTGCCGCGCAGGCGCTTGAACACGCCGTTCAGTTTATCACTCAGTCCCTCAAATGCCATGGGTCTACTCCTTCAGGGCGGCGGCACTGGTCAAAATAGCGTCCGCCAGCTCCTCTAACCGGGGGTTTTCGTACTGCCGGTAGTTCACGGTCTTGATCTCGTTGGCAGCGGCGATGACCGCATCCACGTGCTGCTGCATCTGCAAAAAGCGCTTGACCAGGCCGGTCTTGTCCTCCAGCTCGGTCATGGCCGCCTCGGCGCGGACGATCACATCCCGCACGCCCTGCCGGGAGATGCCGCAGTTCTCAGCGATCTCCGACAGCGACAGATCCTCGTTGTAGTACAGGTCAAACAGCTCCCGCTGCCGCGGGGTCAGGATATCGCCGTAAAAATCGAACAGCATGGTCATGCGGTAGGTCTGGTTTTTCACGGTGCTTCCTCCTTCTGTAAAGTTATACGCCTTTACAACAGGGTATATGATACATGATTTTGGGGCAAAAGTCAAGGCGAAAACCGCCGATGGCGGTAAAAAAGCCTTGTATTTCCGCCCCGTTTCCGCTACACTGTATCTATGGGCGGCGCTGCCGCCAGGAGGGAGAAAACGGACTATGACGATGAATACCAAAAAGAACGTGGCCATGGTGCTGCTGGTGCTGTCCATGCTGCTGTGGGTGATGCGTAAGCTGAACGTGCTGTATGTGCCGGGCCTGTCAATGATCCTGCTGGCGGTGTCCATGATCATCGTGGGCATCATGATGTTCCAGCTCAAGCAGAAAAAGAAACTGGCGGGCACGCTGATCGTGGCCTTCGGCCTGTTCTGCATCGTG
>USNH01000197.1 GCA_900556015.1 uncultured Eubacteriales bacterium
CTCCTGCTGGCTTACCGGCGCCTGCACCGCGCAGCCGCAGTTCGGGCACACGACCCCATTCGGAGGTGAACGCAATGCAAATCGAAAATCTCAGCTGGTTTCCCGGCCACATGACAAAAACCAAGCGCATGATCGCGTCCGAGATCCAGCACATGGACGCCGTCTGCGAGATACTGGACGCCCGCATCCCCCTGTCCTCCCGCAACCCGGACGTGGACGACCTGACGGCGGGCAAGCCCCGCCTCATCGTCCTCAACCGCGCCGACCAGGCCGACCCCGCCCAGACCCGCCGCTGGTCGCAGTATTTCCGCGCCAAGGGCTGGGCCGTGCTGGAGGCCAACGCCAAGGGCGGCGTGGGCACGGAGAAATTCGCCGCCGCCGTCCGTGAGCTGCTCCGTGATAAGCTGGAGGCCTACGCCGCCAAGGGTCAGGTGGGCCGCGTGGTGCGCGTCATGGTGCTGGGCATCCCCAACGTGGGCAAATCCACCTTCATCAACAAGGTGGCCAAGCGCAAGACCGCCAAGGCCGAGGATCGCCCCGGCGTCACCCGCTCCAAGCAGTGGGTATCCGTGGACGCCACCCTGGAGCTGCTGGACACCCCCGGCATCCTTTGGCCGAAATTCGATGACCCGGAGGTTGGTAAGCGTCTCGCCTTTACAGGCGCTGTAAAGGACGACGTTCTGGACATCGAGGAGCTGGCCTGCTACCTGATGGACTACCTCGCCGCCCACTACGCCGACACCCTCACCGAGCGCTACAAAATCGACGTGGAGGAGACTGACACCGGCTACGACCTGCTGGAAAAGGCGGGCCGCAAGCGCGGCTTCCTCATGCGCGGCGCGCAGGTGGACACCGAGCGCATGGCCCGCATCCTGCTGGACGAGTTCCGCGGCGGCAAGCTGGGCCGCTTCACCCTTGAGACGGTGGAGGATGCCCTATGACCGACCTGTGGACGTATGAAACCGAAGCCCGCGCCGCCGGCTTTTCCCTTGTCTGCGGCGTGGATGAGGCCGGCGCGGGCCCGCTGATGGGCCCTGTCTACGCCGCCGCCGTCATCCTGCCCGATAACTGTGACCTCCCCGGCCTCAACGACTCCAAGAAGCTGACGGAGAAGAAGCGCGAGGCGCTGTTCCCCCTTATCCAGCAGCAGGCCCTGGCCTGGTCGGTGGCCTCCGTCTCCGCCCGTGAGATCGACGACACCGACATCCTCTCCGCCCGCATGAAGGCCATGCAGCTGGCCATCGACGGCCTGTCCCAAAAGCCCGACCTGGCCCTCATCGACGGCAACCGCGACCGTGGCCGCTGCGCGGCCATCCTCACGCCCCACCGCTGCCTGATAGGCGGCGATGGCCTGTCCGCCTCCATCGCGGCGGCCTCCGTGCTGGCCAAGGTCAGCCGTGACCGCTACGTCACCGATGTGCTGGACAGGGAATACCCCCAGTACCGCTTCGCCCAGCACAAGGGCTACGGCACGGCCCTGCACTACGCCATGCTGGATCAGTACGGCCCGTGCCCCGAGCACCGCCTGACCTTCCTGAAAAAGTGGCGGCAGGGGAGGGAGCAGCCGTGAGCCGGGCCGAGGGAACATGGGGCGAAGCGCTGGTGGCCGACTACCTGCGCGACCGAAGCTACCGCCTGGTGGCCCACAGCTACCACTGCCGCTTCGGCGAGATCGACCTCATCGCCTGGGACGGCGACACCCTCTGCTTTGTGGAGGTCAAGACCCGCACCAACACCCAAATGGGTCTGCCCCGCGAGTACGTCACCGCCGGAAAACAGGCCCGTCTCCGCAAGACGGCCCTGTTCTACCTGTCCTCCCACGACCTGGACTGTCCCGCCCGCTTCGATGTGGCGGAGGTCTACGCCGCCGCGCCCGGTGACCCTAACGCCCGCATAGAATATCTGGAGGACGCATTTCAATAACGGCCCTGCCCGGAAAGGAGACCCCCTGTGACGCCTATCTCCCAAATCCCCTATTTCGATGGCCACTGCGACACGATATGGCGCAGTATGCAAACCGAGCCCGTGGCCGACTACGGCGACACGGAGCAGGCCCGGCGCGACTACTTCGCCGCCTGCCGTGACCTGCGGCAGAACGATGGCCACGTGGACCTGCTTCGCGGCAGCCGCTATGGCCGCCGCGCCCAGTTCTTCGCGCTGTACGACGATGCTGCCGCCCTGCCGCCCGGCACGGCCTGGCCGCACCTGTGTCAGATGCACCAATGGTTCACCCAGCAGCTGGCCGAGAGTGCCGACCTGACCGTCCTCTGCCGCACCGGCAGGGAGGTGGACGCTGCCGTGTCCTCCGGCAGAGCCGCCGCGCTCCTCAGCATCGAGGGCGCGGATCTGCTGGACTGTAAAGCGGAAAACCTATACACGGTATCCGGCTGGGGCGTGCGTCTGCTGAACCCGGTGTGGAACAACGCCAACGCCCTCTCCGGCTCGTGCGCCCAGGACGCGGAACGCGGTCTCAGCGATCAGGGCCGTGATTTCCTCCGCCGCATGGAGGAACTGAACATATACGCCGACGTGTCCCACCTGTCCGACCCCAGCTTTTGGGACTTGCTGCACCTGACCCGCCGCCCGGTGGTGGCCTCCCATTCCAATTCCCGTGCCCTGTGTCCCCACCGCCGCAACCTCACCGATGATATGTTCCGCGCCATCCGCGACACCGGCGGCGTGGTGGGCCTGAACCTGTACCTCCACTTCGTGGGCGGCCCGTCCATGGACGACCTGGTGGCCCATGTGGAGCACTTCCTCTCGCTGGACGGCGAAAAGACCGTGGCCATCGGCGGCGACCTGGACGGCTGCGAGGCGCTGGCCGCCGGCATGACCGGCGTGGAGAACGTAGCCGCTCTCTACGATGCCCTTGCCCGGCGCGGCTGCGGCGAGGATCTGCTGGCCGACCTCTTTTGGAACAACTGGCGGCGGCTGCTGTAAGCGCCGCCATTTCCCCGTGAAGCGGTGTCATTCCTGCGCCCGCAGGCGCGGAGCTCCCTTGCCTCCCTCTGAGAGGGAGGTGGCGCGAAGCGCCGGAGGGAGAGACAAATCCCATCCCCATCCCACCCGAAAGGAGGCCCACCCATGGCCCTGTACGCCATCGGCGACCTGCACCTGTCCCTCAGCACCGATAAGCCTATGGACATCTTCGGCGACAAATGGCAGAACTACGTGGAAAAAATACGTCAGGGCTTCGCGCCCCTGACGGAGGACGATGTCACCGTCCTCTGCGGCGACCTGAGCTGGGGCA
>USNH01000198.1 GCA_900556015.1 uncultured Eubacteriales bacterium
ACAGCTGCGCGTACTCGCGCGCAAGGCTCTCCCGCCCCGCAGCCCTAAGCTGCTCCGCACGCTCGCTCAGGCGCTCGGAGAGCTTCAGTTCATCGAAAAAGTCCGCCAGCGCCGCCGCCTGCTCCGCCGCGGTGGACGCTTCGCGGCCATGTGCGGCAAAATGCAGCAGCGGGTCGCCCAGCGCATAGCGCAGGGCGTTTATTTTTTGCAGGCGCTCCGCGGTCTCCTCGGTGTACTCGGCGTTGTAGCCGTCCGGATGCTGCCGCCAGTCGCCCGCGCGGCTCCACGCTCCGGCGCGGAGCTGCCACTTAAAGATATAGTTTTCAAGCGCGTCGCAGTCCTCCGGCGCAAGTCCGGTCAGGCCCGTGCGCATATAGCTTATCACGTCGTCAACTTCCCAGCCGCCGCACACGATGTCATACGCCGCGGCTATCATCGCGGGGAGCGGCTTCGACAGCAGGTCGCTGCGCCGCGCCATGAAAAGCGGCACGCCGTAATGCTCGAACGCGCTCTCCAGCGCCGCGCGGTATTCGTCAAAGCCGCGCACCGCGACCGCGATATCGCGCCAGCGGCAGCCGCCGTCGCGCACAAGGGATATCGCCTGCGCCGCCGCGAACTCACATTCGGCCACCACGGCGGAGTAGCTGAACATATTCTCGGCGAAGAAATCGAGCGCGTCGCCGCAGGTTCCCGACGCGAAATGCCGCGTCTCCGTCTCCGCGCCAAGTTCCCCCGCATAGGCGAGCAGCTCGCGCGCGCTGCGGCGGGACAGCTCGAATATCTCGTTCTCGCCGTGCAGCTCATCCATCGTCAGGCATACGGTGAGCTGCACGCCGCGCTTCAAAAGCGCACGCAGCACCTGTCGCTCCTGAAACGTGAAATCTATGAATCCGTCGACATATATATGGTCATCCGGCCCCATGGAGCTGTCGAGTATCTGCTCAGCAAGCACGGTCAGCCTGTCGGCGGGGTCGGCGTGTCCGTTCGCGACGACGGCATCGTAGGCTTCAAGGATCAGCGCCATGTCCGCGAGCTTGTCCCCAAGTCCGCCTGGGCAGCTCTCCGAGGCCGCATAGAGCGCCTCGGAATCGACTCCGGCGGCCTTCAGACTGTCCACCGCCGCCAGCAGCGCCGACTGCGTCTCCGCCCTGCGCCCCGCCGAACCGTACACGCGCAGTCTCGACGCCGCGCCGTCCAGCGCCAGCGCCGCGGGGATCTTCTTCTCCCGCAGCAGCTGCTGCATGTTCCGCGCCCGCACCTCGCCGCCGCACAGCACCAGCACGCCGTACCCGCCGCTCCGGTAATGCTCAATGTCCCCGGCGGCGGTGTCCAGACTGCCGCCGTACCCCGCCAGCTGCTTGGCCGCCATGTCCAGCAGCAGCCTGGGCGGCAGCAGATACCGGCTGGTGGGCAGGCTCTCCAGCTGGCACACCGGGAAGCGTCCCAGTGCCGCCTCCAGCCCGCCCTCCGTCAGCATCAGCTCGCCGAAGGCGGCGGCCATCATGCCGCCCTCCGCGGCGGCGGTCACGTCCTGCCGCAGCTGCCACAGGGCGGCGCGCAGCGCTTCCTGCACCCGTCCCGCCTCGCTGACGCACACCACGGTGTCCGCCGCCAGATAGTCGAAGGCCGTGGCCATCTCCGGGTACACCGCCGCCATATAGCGGTCGCCGCCGGGGGGCGTGATGCCCTGCCGCAGCAGCGCCGCGTCACTCTCCAATCTTTGCCGTAGGGCGGCGTGCTCCTTCTTCAGCCGCTTGGCCGTCTCCTCGATCCGCGCCGCCGCCTTCTCCGCGCTGTCCTCCGCCCAATAGGGCAGCAGCTCCGAGGCGGGCAGCACCGTCAGAACGCGGCGGTTCTTCACCCGCCGCTGGGTGTTCACGGCGAAGTCGCCCATGCTGTCCAGCTCGTCATCGAAGAACTCACACCGCACCGGCTGCTCCGCGTCCGGCGGGAATACGTCCAGTATGCCGCCCCGCAGGGCGAACTGTCCCGGCCCTTCCACCTGGTCGCAGCGGCTGTACCCGGCGGCGGTGAGCTGCTTCGCCAGCGCCGTCACGTCGTACTGTCCGCCCACCTCCAGCGTGAAAACAGCGCCCTCCAGCACCTCCCGGGGGATGCACCGCTGCACCATGGCGTCCACGGCGGCCAGCACGATGGCCGCGCCGCCCGCCATGCGGTGCAGTGCCGCCAACCGGCTATTCTCCCACTGGCGGCTGTACGCGCCGGGCCGCAGCTGCAATTCCCGGCCCGGCAGCACCACCGGGGTCTGTCCCGTCAGTGCCGCCAGATCTGCCGCCTGCCGCCGCGCCTCCTTCTCGTCGGCGCACAGCAGCACCACGGGCCGCTTCACCTCCGCCAGCACGGCGGCTGTCACCATGGCCCGGTGGACGGGGGCAAGCCCCGTCACCGCCGCGCACCGCTCCCGGCCCGTCAGGGCCTGGGCCAGCTCCCGCATCTGCGGCAGCGTCCGTATCTGCTCCACCGCTCCGTTCACAGGGCTCACCTCCTTCCGCGTCCTTCAAGCTCCTTCCAAAAAAGTTACAGCTCCGACTGCTGAAATTCCCGACCTCTTTTCAAGGTCTTTCAAGAAATTTCAACGTTCAATTATATCGGTTCATCGCTTTTTCAGGCCCATTTTCAACCAAATATAGCGCAGCCTCCGCCGCCCGATCCAGCGCCTCCCGCAGCGTTTTGGCCTCCTGCCCCGTGGGCTTGCCGATGACCCAGTCGATCATCTCGTGGTCGGGATGCTCCGGCATCCCCACACCCACCTTGATCCGGGGAAAAGCGTCTGTACCAAGGTGTTGGATGATGTTCTTCAGCCCATTGTGCCCGCCTGCCGACCCGCTTTTGCGGATACGCAGCTTGCCCACCGGCAGCGACACGTCGTCGGAAATGACCAGCACATGATCCGCCGGCACTTTGTAAAACCGGGCCGCCTCGCCCACGGACTCGCCGGACAGGTTCATGTAGGTCTGGGGCTTCATCACCAATATCTTATTCCCGTTTTTCTCCAAAATACCCGTCCAAGCCTTAAATCTTAGCTTGGAAAGTTTGAAATTTTCCTTTTCCATCAAACTGTCCAGCGCCAGCCAGCCCATGTTGTGCCGGGTGCTCTCGTACTGCTTGCCGGGGTTTCCCAGCCCCACCAGTATCCAGCTCACGCCGCCGGAATTATTCCTGTTAAAAAACAAGGCCCTCGCCTCCTCCCTGCAAAATAAAAGGGGACTGCAAACGCAGTCCCCTCA
>USNH01000199.1 GCA_900556015.1 uncultured Eubacteriales bacterium
ACCCGTTCTGCGACCCGTTCTGCGGCAGCGGCACCATCCCCATCGAGGCCGCCCTCATCGCCAAAAACCGCGCCCCCGGCCTGGACCGCCGGTTCGATGCCCAAAAATGGGCCTTCCTGCCCTCGGAGTGCTGGCTGGACGCGGCGGACGAGGCCCAGGACAAGGAGTTCCACGGCCACTATGATATATGGGGCGGCGACATCGACCCCCGGGCCATCGACATCGCCCGTGACAACGCCCGCAAGGCCGGCGTGGACGACTGCATCCGCTTCGAGGTGGCGGATGCCGCCCGCTTCCACCGTGACAGCCCCTACGGCCAGCTGGTCACCAACCCGCCCTACGGCGAGCGGCTGCTGGAGCGGCAGGAGGCAGAGGCGCTGTACCGCACCTTCGGCAAGGCGTGGCGCACCCTCCCCGCCGGATGGCGGACGCTGGTGCTGTCCAGCCACACGGAGTTCGAGCGCTGCTTCGGCAGACCGGCGGACAAAAAGCGCAAGCTCTACAACGGCATGATCAAGTGCGATGTTTTCATGTACGGCGCACACCTGTAATCGTCTGAACATAAATTTAAACTTTGTTCACTTTCTTTATAAGAAATACTGCTACAATACATCTATTGCATTCAAGTTTATATAAGAAATTTCTACCCGAAATTTCGCTAGGAGGCAGCCTCTGTGAAGCATATTTTCATCATAAATCCCACGGCGGGCAAGTCGGACAGCCGGCAGAACATCTATGATATGGCCGATGAGCTGCGCCACAGGCACGGCCTGGACGTCCACTGCATCCTGACAAAAAAGCAGGGCCACGCCACGGAGCTGGCCCAAAAGCTGTGCGAAAGCGGCGAGGATCTGCGCTTTTACGCCTGCGGCGGCGACGGCACGGTAAACGAGGTGGCCAACGGCATCATCGGCTACGACAACGCCGCCATGACCGTCATTCCCGTGGGCACGGGCAATGATTTCCTGAAGAATTTTGGCGACGACGCCGAAAAATTCCGGGACGCGGAGAATCTTTGGGACGGCCCGCAGTTCCCCATGGATGCCATCAATGTCAATGGCCGCGTGGCGCTGACCATCGCCTGCTCCGGCATCGATGCCCGTGTGGCCGCCGACGTACATAAATACAGCGAAAGCCCGCTTTTGGACGGAAAAGGCAGCTATATCTACTCTTTAGCGGTAAATTTCCTGTTTAAAGGTATCGGTTCTCACTGGACGGTGACGCTGGACGGCGTGCCGGTAAAGGGCGACTGGTCGCTGGTGGCGGTGTGCAACGGGCGGTATTACGGCGGCGGCTTCATGCCTGTGGCCGAGGCCCGGATGGACGACGGCGTGCTGAACACCCTGGTGGTAAAGGCCGTGAACCGCCGCACATTCTTACGGTTCGTCGGCCCGTATTCCAAGGGCGAGTACGCCAAGTTCCCCGAATATGCCCACTGTTCTACGCCTAAAACTATCCGCATTCAGTCCGAAAAGGCGGACATCGTCACCTGTCTGGACGGCGAGTGCGTCACCAACAGCGACGTGACCATCAAGCTCCACGACAAGAAACTGAATTTCTTCGGCCCGGTGGGCTGCTCCTGCAACCGCACTGCCCGATAAGCCCGCACCCCAGCGCCTGCCCCGCGGCAGGCGCTTTTTCACGCCCGTCGGGCTGGCTTGAACAAATTGTGAACTTTTGATTTTTTTGCCTTTTCCCCCTTGCAAATCTGCAATAGTGTGGTATGATAAACAGCGTTAGCACTCAGAGGCTTTGAGTGCTAACGCTGAACTGGTTTTTAATATTGAGAATATAAGGAGGAAGCAGCTATGAAACTGACACCGCTGGCCGACCGCGTGGTGCTGAAGATGACGGAGGCGGAGGAGACCACCAAGGGCGGCATCATCCTCACCGGCTCTGCCAAGGAGAAGCCCTCTGTGGCGGAGGTCATCGCCGTGGGCCCCGGCGGCACGGTGGACGGCAAGACCGTCACCATGTCCGTGAAGCCCGGCGACAAGGTCATTACCGACAAGTACGCAGGTACGAAGGTGACACTGGACGAGGTGGAGTACATCATCGTCAAGCAGGGCGACATTTTGGCCATCGTAGAGTAAGGATAATAGGAGGCATTTAGATATGGCAAAGATCATTAAGCGCGGCGATGAGGCCCGCAAGGCGCTGGAAGCCGGCGTCAACCAGCTGGCGGATACCGTTAAGGTCACTCTCGGCCCGAAGGGCCGCAACGTGGTGCTGGATAAGAAGTTCGGCACGCCCCTGATCACCAACGACGGCGTGTCCATCGCCAAGGAGATCGAGCTGGACGATCCGTTTGAGAACATGGGCGCGCAGCTGGTGCGCGAGGTGTCCACCAAGACCAACGACGTGGCCGGCGACGGCACGACCACCGCTACGCTGCTGGCCCAGGCCATGATCCATGACGGCCTGAAGAACCTGGCCGCCGGTGCGAACCCCATCGTGATGAAGAAGGGCATGGCCAAGGCCGTCAGCGCCGCAGTGGCCGCCATCAAGGAGCAGAGCCAGAAGGTCAACGGCACGGACGACATCGCCCGCGTGGGCACGGTTTCCTCCGGCGACGAGACCATCGGCAAGCTCATCGCCGAGGCCATGGAGAAGGTCAGCGCCGACGGCGTGATCACCATCGAGGAGTCCAAGACCGCCGAGACGTACAGCGAGGTGGTGGAGGGCATGATGTTCGACCGCGGCTATATCACCCCCTACATGGTCACCGACACCGAGAAGATGGAAGCCGTCATCGATGATCCGTATATCCTGATCACTGACAAGAAGATCTCCTCCATCCAGGAGATTCTGCCCCTGCTCGAGCAGATCGTCAAGACCGGCAAGAAGCTGGTCATCATCGCGGAAGATGTCGAGGGCGACGCCCTGGCCACCCTGCTGGTCAACCGTCTGCGCGGCAGCTTCAACTGCGTCTGCGTCAAGGCGCCGGGCTTCGGCGACCGCCGCAAGGCCATGCTGCAGGATATCGCCATCCTGACCGGCGGCCAGGTCATCTCCGAGGAGCTTGGCTACGAGCTCAAGAACACCACGATCGACATGCTCGGCCGTGCCCGCCAGATCAAGGTCACCAAGGAGAACACCACCATCGTCGACGGTGCCGGCGACAAGCAGGCCATCGCTGACCGCGTGGCGCAGATCCGCGCCCAGATCGGTGCGACCACCAGTGAATACGACAAGGAGAAGCTGCAGGAGCGCCTTGCCAAGCTCGCCGGCGGCGTGGCTGTCATCAA
>USNH01000200.1 GCA_900556015.1 uncultured Eubacteriales bacterium
AAAAAGCGAAAGGAAAACCAACGGGCGGACAGAGCCGTCCGCCCTTACGCACATCTAAGAAAGCACCCCGCTAGAGGCAAAACACCACTATCCACTTCCTTTTTTTAAAAAAACGTGGTATACTGACTTGATTTAGAAAGGTGGTGGGAATATGCGGAGGTTCTGGGCGGCGCTGCTGGCGGCGGCTATGATGCTGACGCTGGCGGCCTGCGGCGTAAGGCCAAGCACCGAGAACAACGGAAAATTGCAGGTGGTCTGCACGCTGTTCCCCTATTACGACTTCGTGCGGCAGCTCGGCGGCGAGGACGTTTCGCCGGTGCTGCTTGTCCCCGCCGGGCGGGAGACCCACAGCTTCGAGCCCACGCCTGTGGACGTGATCACCATGAGCCAGGCGGACGTGTTCGTCTACAACGGCGGAGAGAGCGAGACGTGGGTGGAGGACATTTTAGACGCGGCAGGGGAGGACATCCCCTACCGTCTGAAGATGATGGAGCAGGTGGACGTGTACCAGGAGGAGTTCACCGAGGGGATGCAGGGCGCGGACGACCACGACCATGCCCACGATGACCATGACCACGACCACGATACGCTGGAGGACGGCCACGAGGAGGACATCGAGTACGACGAGCATATCTGGACGTCGCCGGTGAATGCCATGGCCCTGTGCCGCGCCATCTGCGACACGCTGTGTCAGGCCGACCTGGCCCACGAGGAGAATTACCGGGCGCGGCTGGAAGCGTACCTGACGGAGCTGGAAGCGCTGGATGCCACGTTCCGTGACATCGTGGAGCACGGCAGCCGCCGCCTGCTGGTGTTCGGCGACCGCTTCCCGCTGCTGTACTTCTGCCGGGAGTACGGCCTGGACTACCGAGCGGCCTTCCACGGCTGTGCCGGGGACACCGAGCCGTCCCTGGCCACCATGAAATACCTCATCGACCTGGTGCGGGCGCGTGACATCCCCGTGGTCTACACCATAGAACTGAGCAGCCAAAAGATCGCCCAGGCGGTGGCGGAGACCACCGGCGCGTCGGTGCGGACGTTCCACTCCTGCCAAACGGTGAGCCGTGCGGAGCTGGAGCGGGGCGAGACATATATCAGCCTGATGACGGCCAACGCCGGGGCGCTGCGGGAGGGACTATCCTGATGGAGAACACAACGAAAAAAGAGATCTTGCTGGACTGCCGCGATGTCAGCCTGGGCTACGAGGGCAAGCCGGTGTGGGAGCACCTGACGTTTCAGGTGCGCTCCGGGGACTACCTGTGCATCGTGGGCGAGAACGGTTCGGGCAAGTCCACGCTGCTGAAAAGTCTGCTGGGCCTTCTGAAGCCCCTCAGCGGCGAGATCGTCCACGCGGATACGCTGCGGGGCGGCAGCATCGGCTACCTGCCCCAGCAGACCCGGGCGCAGAAGGACTTCCCCGCCACGGTGACGGAGGTGGTTCGCAGCGGCTTTATCAGCGGAAAGGGAATGCGCTTTTTCTACACCGCCCAGGAGAAGTCCACGGCGCTGATGAACATGGGCAAGCTGGGCGTGCTGGAGCTGAAGGACAGGTGTTACCGTGAGCTGTCCGGCGGCCAGCAGCAGCGTGTGCTGCTGGCGCGGGCGCTGTGCGCCGCCGGGGCGCTGCTGATTCTGGACGAGCCGGTAACGGGCCTTGACCCGGCGGCGGCCCAGGATCTCTACCGCACGCTGGCCTATCTGAACAAAGAGGAGGGCATCGCCATCGTCATGGTCACTCACGACATACAAAACGCCCTGCAATACGCTACTACCATCCTCCATGCGGGACACGGCCAGTGGTTCTGCGGCACAACGGCGGAGTATCTGGCCTCGCCCTGGGGCAAGCGGTTTGGAGGTGAGGGGAAATGAGCCTTCTGTGGGAGATGTTCACCTATCCCTTCATCCTGCGCGCCTTCGTGGTGGGTATCCTGGTGGCGCTGTGCGCGGCGCTGTTGGGCGTGCCCCTGGTGCTCAAGCGCTACTCCATGATCGGCGACGGCCTGAGCCACGTATCCTTCGGCGCACTGAGCATCGCTCTGGCCTGCGGCTGGGCGCCGCTGCCGGTGTCCATCCCCGTGGTGATCCTGGCGGCGCTGGGCCTGCTGCGTATGACGGAAAAGAGCCGCCTGGGCGCGGACGCGGCCATCGCCGTGGTCAGCGCCTCGGCCCTGGCCATCGGCGTGGTGGTCACCAGCGTGACCACCGGCATGACCACCGACGTGGACAGCTTCATGTTCGGCTCGATCCTGGCGCTGGACCGTGCGGACGTGGCGCTGTCGGTGGGCTTGTGCGGCGCGGTGCTGGTGCTGTATATCCTGTTCTACCACCGGCTGTTCGCCATCACCTTTGACGAGAGCTTTTCCCGCGCCACCGGGGTGAAGGTAGGGCTTTACAACACCATCCTGTCGGTGCTGACGGCGCTGACCATCGTCCTGGGTATGCGCCTGATGGGCGCCATGCTCATCTCCAGTCTGGTGATCTTCCCGGCCCTGACGGCCATGGGCCTCCTGCGGAGCTTTAAGGGCGTGGTGCTCTGCGCCGCGGGCTTGAGCGTGGTGTGCTTCTGCGCGGGCCTGACCGGCTCGTACCTGTGGGGCACACCGGTAGGCGCGACGGTGGTGCTGGTGAACCTGGCGGTATTTCTGCTGACCCGCGTCATATCACGCCTCCGTAAGGCTTGACAACCGGGCCGGTTTGTGATAGACTGCCCTCATTCCGAGGAAAAACACATATTCAAATGCGATGAAGGAGACGCGCCCCGCCGGGCTGTCACGCAAAGAGAGCCGCCGTTTGGTGCAAGGCGGACGGGCAGACGGGCAAGGGTATCACTCCGGAGCAGCCGCCTGATGGCCACGGGCCGTAAGCGCGGACGGCGGCGGGCCGTTATCTGCCCGTACCCACGGCTGGTGGGACTGAGTGGCCGCGCTGCGCGGCAACGAGAGTGGTACCGCAGAGGACGTTTTTTCACGCCTTTGTCTCTTGCAAGAGAGGCAAAGGCGCTTTTTATTTTGTCATCTTAAAAATTCAGATAAAGGAGAAGCAATATGGAGTACAAAAAGACACTGAATATGCCCAAGAGCGGGTTTCCCATGCGGGCGGGCCTGCCCATGCGTGAGCCGGATATGCTGAAGCACTGGGAGGAGATCGACCTCTACAACGAGCTTTTGAAGAAGAACGAGGGCAAGCCCCTGTTCTCCCTCCACGACGGCCCTCCGTTCTC
>USNH01000201.1 GCA_900556015.1 uncultured Eubacteriales bacterium
TTGATCTGATTCGAGGCGGGCTTTGCCCCCTCGAGCTCCCCCTGCGTAAAGGAACTGCTTGCCGCATAAAGAGGGTTTATCGACAAGCTGAAAGGTTTGCGTATCAGGCCTCCACCACCGGGGGGACGAAGTCCTCGATGGCGGCGCGGAGCTTGGGGTGGTGGATGACGAAGTGGATGGCGGGGCTGCGGCCCTTGGACACCATGGCCCACTTGCCCAGGTGCATCTGCATGTCCAGGTTGCGGAAGGTGTGGCTGGCGGAGAGAGTGGCCGTGTAGCCGGGGTGGGTCTCGGCGAAGCGGCGGGTCTGGCCCAGGTGGGACTGATAGTCCTCGTAGGTGTAGTGCAGATCCCGGGGATAGAACAGGCCGGAAAGGGGCAGGGACAGGGGATAGTCCTCAAACTCCTGGCGGGACAGGAGGGGCAGGCGATCCTCCACCGGGTCGTGGGACAGGATGGCCTCCGCCATGTCACGGCGGCGGCGGGCGTAGTCCAGGATCAGGGCGCAGTCTTCATCGGAGACGTGATGGCGGGCCAGGAAGTCCCGGAGAAACATCTCGTCCAGCGTATAGATGGGCGGGGCGGACAGGATATTCCGGCGCGGGCCGGGGAGTGCGGCGTCGGAGAGCAGGAAGGCGCGGAGACGCTGGGCGCTGTCCTCGCGGTAGATGTCCATCAGGGGCTTGGCGCAGCGGAGCAGGTCGTTGGCCCGGCGGGTGTAATACTCCACGTCGGACTTGACGCTGGTCAGGTGGTAGCGTCCCTCGGCGTGGTGTCCCACAATGGCTTCGCCGGACAGGGCCACCGAGCCGGAGACCTTGAGGAAGTGGTGGAACACGCTGTTTTGGGCGTTTTTCAGGTAGTAGGGGGAGATCTGGCCGGTCATATACATGGGGATGTGGCTCTCCAGGCCCAGCATCATCTCGGAGAAGGAGCGGTCCAGATTGTGGATGATGTGGAGGTGGAGGCCCTTTTTCAGCAGGGCGGCCATGCCGAACATCCACTTTTTGGGAAAATCCGGGTCGCGGGCCATCTCGGTCATGGGCATATCGCTATACAGGATGACCGCCTCGGCGGAGCGGGAGAGAGCGGTGGTCTTGAGAAAGTCCAGCTCCGCGTCCATCATGGCCCGCAGGCCGGTGACGGTGCGGCTGGTGGGGAGCTGGAAGGGCAGGGTGGGGATCTTCAGCTCGTCGAAGCGGATGGAGCGGATATACTCGTTCAGGTCGAACTCGTCCAGCTTGGTGAGAAAAGAGGATACATCGTTCTCTGGGCGGCCATGACCGTCCAGCAGCCAGGTCTTGACGCGCTGGCGGCACTGCTCCGGGTCGGCGATGCTCTCCGGGGCGCAGTCCAGCAGCTCGGCCAGGACGGCGCAGCGGTCCGGGTCGTTGACCTCGGCGGCCACGTGGTTGGCTACGGCAGCGGCGAACTGCACCGGCTCGGCGGGCTGGCGTGCGCCGCTGCGGAAGCGGAAGAGGGTGGAGGCATCGTAGTTGGTGTGCTGGCTCAGGCGGGGGATGCTGAGACGGAGGACGGACACCAGCGTGTTGAAATTCTGCCGCAGGCGCTCCTTGTCCACGGTGTCGCAGTCCTGACAGGCAAGAAACGATCGGCGCACGTCCTCGGCGGTCATGCTTTGGGACTGGGCGGCGATGACCTCACACAGGCGGGCGAAGGGCTCGCCGTGGAGGTCGGGGATGCGGCTGCCGCCGCGATAGCGGCTGAGGGCGGCGGGGGAGATATTGGCGGCGGCGCACAGCTCCTGGGCGGAGCAGCCCAGAGCGGCGATGTATTCGTTCAGTTGGTCACAAAAGCGCATAAGGGTGTCCTCCCGGATGATTTCCCTCATTATACACCAAGCCGGAGAAAAGGAAAAGACGGGTGGGAAATTTATTTTCCGCTATGGCTATTGCCGGGGCGGAAAGCGCTGTTCCACCGGGGGCGGAAAACAGGTATAATAATCACTGGTATAAACTGGCTGCGGCGCAGCCGATAGCAAGGAGGGCAACACATGAAGAAAGGAAACGGAAAAAAGACGCTGCGAGCGGTGCTGGCGGCGGCGCTGGGCACGGTGATGCTCATGAGCCTGGCCTGGGCCGGAGTGACGGATGTGACCGGGGGGAGCAAAACGATCGTCAACACCACGGTGGAGAACGTCTACACAGACACCGAACAGTTTGAGACACTGGCGCTGACCAAGGGCACGAACACATTTGAGGGAATGGGCTCTTACATGGGCAACGGTGAGCGGGATCAGGCGGAAGGCACGATGACAGTGCAGTTCGCCGGATTGAGCACGCCGGTGAGCATCACCTACTCCGTGGCCAACGACGTGGTGACCATGACCGTGGACAACTATGACCAGCTGCCCGACGGCGTTTACAGCAGCGAGTATCGGGAGCAAAAGGATAAGATGACCACCACGTATGACGGGTCGAAGCTGACGTACAACGGCACGGATACGGATTATGAAGAAGACGGCAGCACCGTCACGAGGATCAACGAGACTCGGACGGACTACTACACCCGCAACCACGTGATGGTGGCGTTTACGCTGACGGTGGGCGATGCCCCTGTTGTGCCGTCCGGCGGTTCTTCGTACAGCGGGCCGTATATCACACCGCTGCTGACAGCGCCCGACGCCAAGAGAGCCACGGACTACTCCGGCGGCATCTACGGGCTGACGTTCAAGAGCAGTGCCGGCTTCTCCAGCTTCCAGGGGGTGCAGGTGGACGGCAAGACCATCGACAAGAGCTGCTATATCGCCGAGGAGGGCAGCATCGAGGTATACCTGAAGGCGGTGTATCTGCGGACGCTGGCGGCGGGCAAGCACACCGTGACCATCCTCTCCAGCCAGGGGAACACCACGGCGGAGTTCACCATCGGCGGGCTGAACACCGCACCCAAGACTTTTGACGCGGGCGTGGCGGTGTACGGCGTGACGGCGGTGCTGTCTCTGGGCGGCATGGCCTGGATGGGGAAAAAGAAAGCGCACTGAACAGGGCGAAAAGGGGAACAGGAAGCACCCGCGAGGGTGCTTCCTGTTGGGTTATGGGGGGTGTGATGCGCGGGGGCTTGATGCCGCAGCGCTGCCGCGGCATATCTCTCCCTCGCAGAGGGAGGCTTTGGAGTTCCGCGCCTGCGGGCGCGGCGGGGGCGGATTCCCACGCCAGTCTGCGGACTGGCTCGGAATGACACCGCTGCGCGGTGTT
>USNH01000202.1 GCA_900556015.1 uncultured Eubacteriales bacterium
ATCGCCGTGGAGCTGGCCTGCGACCAGGCGTTTCAGGGCATGGACATCGTCCTGGGCGCGGCGGAGAACGACATCGCCAAGCGCTTCGCTCCCGCCATCGTCAAGGCCGGCGCGGTGTTCGTGGATAACTCCAGCGCCTTTCGCCTTGACCCGGACGTGCCGCTGGTCATCCCGGAGATCAACCCGGAGGATGCCAAAAAGCACAAGGGCATCATCTCCAACCCCAACTGCACCACCATCGTCAGCTTGGTGGCCATTAACGCCCTGAACCACGACAGCCCCATCGAGAGCATTGTGGCCTCCAGCTATCAGGCCGTGTCCGGCGCGGGCGCAGGCGGCCCGAAGGAGCTGATGGAGGAGGTGGAGCTGCTGCGTGAGGGCAAGAGTGTCTCTCCACAGGTGTTCCAGTATCAGATCGCCTATAACGTCATTCCGCAGATCGGCGGCGAAGCCTTCGAGGGCTATACCTCCGAGGAGATGAAGATGCAGAACGAGGGCCGCAAGATCATGCACCTGCCGGAACTGAAGGTCAGCTGCACCTGCGTCCGCGTGCCGGTGGTACGCAGCCACAGCGTCTCCATCGTGGTGCGGACGAAGGAGAAGATCAGCGTCCAGCGTGCCCGTGAGCTCATCGCCGCCGCGCCGGGGTGCAGGCTGGTGGACGACCTGGCCCACAAGCGCTATCCCATGCCGCTGGAGACCAGCGACCAAGATCTGGTGTTCGTGGGCCGCATCCGGGACGACCTGACCTCCGACAACGGACTGAATATCTGGTGCTGCGGCGACCAGGTGCGTAAGGGCGCGGCCACCAACGCCGTACAGATCGCCCAGCTGCTGGTGGAGTGAAAACGTGACATGATACGAGGCGGGACGGGGATTTCCCCGTCCCGCTTTACTTTTTCACATTTTGCCTTTATAATGGAGACAACTTATTCCCCGGGAGGACTGTATGAAACGGATATACCGCCTTTTGGCGCTTTTGCTGGCCCTGTGCCTGACCGCCGGACTGCTGGCCGGCTGTGATGAAGACCCCAACGACGAGGAGAAGCTGTCGGTGGTGATGACCGGCCTGTTCAACACCATGGACCCCGCCCTGGCCGCCACGGCGGCGGAGCGCACCGTGGTGCTCCACCTGTTTGACAATCTGCTGCGCTGGGACGGCGAAAAGACCGTGTCCGCCGTGGCCCAGTCCTGGCAGGAGACGGACAACGAGGACGGCACGGTGACGTACACCTTCCACCTCCGCGGCGACGCGGTGTGGTCTGACGGCAGCAGTCTGACGGCGGAGGATTTCGTTTACGCCTGGAAGCGCCTTGCCTCGCCGGACACCGCCAGCCCCAGCGCGGACATTTTGTCCATGGTCTCCGGCTATGATGAGGCCCGCGCCGGCGACAGCGAGGCGCTGCAAGTCAGCGCCCCGGAGAAGCACACCTTCGAGGTGACGCTCAGCGGCCCGTGCGCCTACTTCCTCAGCGGCGTGTGTACCGCCCCGGCCACCATGCCGGTGCAGCAGGCGGCGGTGGAGAGCGATGAGCACTGGGCGGACAGCCGCACCTACTTTGTGGGCAACGGCCCGTTCCGTCGGGGCGGCGACTGGACGGATCACCACCGTCTGACGCTGCAAAAGCAGGATAACCACTACGATGCCAAACGCATCGTGCCTGACCGGGTGGAGCTGGTGCTCCAGACGGAGGAGCAGGCCCGCATCAACGCGGGCCGGGTGGATGTGGTCATCGGCGCGGCCAATGAGCCTACCGGCAACGGCGGCGACCCCACGGTGGGTCTGCTGGTGGTCAACGGGATGTCCACCAATCTGGAGAGGGACGGCCTGCGCCGTGCCCTGAGCCTGGCCATCGACCGAAACGCGCTGGCCGCCGACCTGGGCGGTAGCTATGTGGCCGCTGACGGGCTGATCCCCGGTGGCATCCGCACCGGCGAGGGGGAGGACTTCCGCGATGCCAACGGCCCGCTTATCGACAACGACCCGGAGGGCTACGGCGACCGCTGCACCCAGGCCGCCACGGAGCTGCACCAGGCGGGCTACACCAGCGCCGCCGCCATGGAGCAGCTGGGCACGGTCACGCTGCTGTATGACAGCGGCAGCGGTCAGGCCGCCCTGGCCCGTCAGCTTCAGCAGATGTGGCGTGAGACGCTGGGCCTTCAGGTCACGCTCCAGGGCGCTTCCAATGAGGAATACCTCCAGCTCCTGACCGATGGCGCGTATACCCTGGCGCTGACGGAGCTCACCGCCGCCTGCAACGATGCCGCCGCCTACCTTGAGCCGTGGCGCAGCAGCGACGCCCGGAACTACGCCCTGCACATGAACGCCTATGACATCCTCATGCGGGTGGCCGCCGCCAGCACCAGCGCCGAGGCCCGGGACGCCTATCTGAAGGACGCGGAACAGCTGCTGCTGGACAGCGGCAACATCATCCCGCTGTATAGCCGCCAGCAGCCCTATCAGATCCGCGAGGGCGTGGCCGGTGCGGTGAACGATGGCCTGGGCGCGTGGTACTTCGGCAGCGTCCGCCGCGTAACGCAATAATGCAAATAATGCATTGATTATCCGTAGGGGAGGGGCAGCAGCCCCGCCCCTACGCTCCGTCTTCCGAGCATCCGTGTCATCCAACCGGGCGGACAGAGTCGTCCGCCCCTACACACGTCTATCTCAATACCGTACAAAAAAGAAAGCCCTTCCGGGCTTTCTTTATCGTTTATCCGTCAAACCAAGAATGTAATCCGTGCTTGTGCCGTAATAGCGGGCCAGCTCGATCACCGCCCACGCCGGGATCTCGTGTATCCCCTTCTCGTAGCGGCGATATACCTCCCGCTTACAGTGCAGTACCTCCGCAATTTCCGCCTGCGTCTTGTCCGCGTCCAGCCGCAGGTCCTCCAGCCGTTGAAATCGCATATTCTCACCTCACGGATATGCTACTATTCTGTTGCATTGCTGTGGTGAATATGCTACAATATTGTGGCACACGGAGGTGGAATATGTATCTCTTTCAGGAAATGCAGGCGGCTTTTTTATTCAGGGGCGGCTTTTGCTGCCCCATCTTTTAGAAAGGGGAGGGAGGTTCCCTAAGAGCATCACTGCAAACACCGATACCACGAACCACGCCATCTGTGTGAACGTGATGGGGAATGGCAGCTTAAAATCATTGATGGAATAGAGTACCTTTTCCACCGACCAG
>USNH01000203.1 GCA_900556015.1 uncultured Eubacteriales bacterium
TTGAATCGGCAGTTTTCCCATTCAATCGTCGCCCTTGCCCTGCTTGCCGGTGATCTCCTCCGGCACGAGCTTCACGATCATGGTGCGCTCCATGCTCTGCTGTGAGCACATGCGGGCCTTCTCCACGGACACCGGGTCCAGTGTCTGCACCAGCAGCCGCAGCGCGTGCCACTTCTCCTCCGCATCGCACACCACCAAGGTGCGTCCGTGCACCACGGCGGAGTCGTAGGCCGTGGTCAGCTTGCCGGGGACGATCTCCGCCTTGGACACGGCGGTAAGGCAGACCTTCGGCTCTTTCGCCAGGATCTCCCACTTCCGGCCCGCCCCGGCACAGTGGAAATACACCGCGTTCCCGGCCTCGTCCGCCACCTGGTTCACCGGCACGCAGTAGGGCGTCCCGTCCTCCGCCGTCATGGCGATAACGGCGTATGGCGCACAGCGCAGCACCTGCCACGCGAACGCCGCGTCCCGCTCCTTTTCCTTTCTCCGCATGATCCCGTCCTCCTCACATGATAGGCCGGCCCAGCAGCTTCTCGAACCGGGGCAGCATCCCCTCGTCCACGTGGCCGGCGTTTTGGCACATATCGTAGCCGGGCAGGTTGTTTCCCTCCACCAGCACCGGGCCGTCCGGCGTGATGGCCACATCCCAGCCGATATACTTCAGGTGCGCCTCCACCCGCTTGGACGCCGTGCGGCACAGCGCCAGCGCCTGGTCGAACAGCGGGATCTGGAAGCCCACGATGTCCGTCCCCGTCACCGGGTGGCGGTCATAATACTTGCCCGTCTTGTCGCAGAACGCGGGGCGGTACAGCTGGCCCTGCTCGTTCACCGGGGCGTACATACCGCCGGAGGACACGTTGTCCACGCACACGCCGCCCATGCCCATCCGCACCAGGGCGTATACCATCTGCGCGCCCTGCTCCGTCACCAGCGTGACGATACGCACGGTGTTCACCGAGTCAGGGCACAGCTTACACATATCCGGGTGCTGGCGGATGGGTTCTTCAATGAGCAGCTGCCCGCCCTGCACCAGCTGCCGGTACAGCTTCTCGTAGTCCTGAATGTCCGCCGTCACGATGCGCTGGATGCCCTCGCCGCCGCACAGTCCGGCGGGCTTGCAGAAGATGGCCTCCGTCCCGGCGCAGAACTCCCGCAGCCCCGCCGCGTCGGTCTTACGCAGGTCGAGAAACCGCCGCTTCAGCAGGTCTGCAAAGATGGTATCAAACTCGATCTTGTCGTTGAGCTGATGGAAATACGCCGGGTCGTTCATCTGCCGGGTCAGCGCCTGGTTCTGCACGGCGGTCATATACGTTTTCCGCACCGCGCCGTGCCTCTCGGCAAAGCCAAACACGTGATAATCCAGATACCCGATGCCGTAGCGCACCTCGCACCACACCATGTCGCAGAAGATGAGGAAGCGGTTCTTCCCCGTCTCCTCATGGACGGCGTTGACGTGGAGCTTCAGCCGCGCCAAGCTCAAATGCTTCAGCTGCCGGAAAAAGGTAGCGATCTTTCTTCCCATAGTCCGTTCCTCCGTTTCCCTGATTTCCCCGTCACCGCCGGACGATACGCCGCAGCGGCCCGGTGATGAGGCTTCGCTCATAGCGGTTCATGCCGAACAGCCACATGGACGCGCCGTACACCGCCACCACCAGCAGTCCCGGCGGGATCAGCGCCCAGTAGCTGGCGGGATGCACGAACACCGCCAGCAGCACCGCCGTCACCGCCGGCGGCAGCATAGCCGGCAGCAGGTGACTGATGTGCCGCCAAAAGGCGGGGATGTTCAGCCCGATATGCTTGTAGTAATAGAGGTTCATCAAAAACACGTTGCCCACGATGGTGGCCACCGCCGTACCGATGGCCGCGCCCAGTCCCTCCCACTTGATACACAGGGGGATGGACAGCAGCGTGTTGCCCACCAGCACGCCCAGATACACCAGCGAACGGTACTTGTGCATATTCTTGGCCCGCTGGATCTCGATGCCCACCGTCTGTATATTCGTCCACAGGCAGGCGAAGAACAGCAGCAGCGCCGTCCAGTAGTCGATGCGGAACTGCTCCCCGCCGCCCCACAGCACCACGAAGGACTGACCGACGGCCACGAACCCCAGGAAGATGCAGCCCAGCAGGATAAATTGCAGCCGCCCCACCTTGGTGAACAGCGCGTCCAGCGTCCGCATGGGCGCGTTCTCCGCCACCAGCCGGTGTACCCGGGGCGTCATCACGTTGGAGATGGCGTTGCCGAACAGCAGGAAATAGTTGTTCAGCTGGGCGGCGATGCTGTACACCGTTACGGCGGCGGAGCCGTGGAACCACGTCAGCAGCTGCCGGTCAATGCTCCAGTTCAGGTTGTCCACCACAATGCCGATGAACACATATACCGTGAACCCGAACATCTCCCGCAGCAGCGCGAAGTCATACCGCCGGAACGCGAAGGGCATTTTCAGCCGTTTCAGGCAGTAGAAGATGTTGATGATACCGCTGACGACGGTAAAGACCAGAGACACGATGGTCAGCATCACCGAGCCGTAGCCCATCAGCAGCAGCGGGATCATGATCAGCGGGTTCAGCACCTGCTTGCCCATGGCCACGAGCTTCTGGAACAGATATTGCTCATTGATGGTCACATGGCTTTCGAACACGCTGATAGGGAACGTCAGCGCCGCGTTGACAGACAGAATACGCAGCAGCCGCTCCGCCAGGTCGATCTCCTCCGCCGTCATCTTGCGCACGGCGCGCACCGGCTGGCCACCCTTCATCAGGACATAATCCGCGCCGAGGGTGCAGCCGTTCTTTTCGGCCTTCGCCTTGGCGGCGGCGAGCTTCTCCTCCAGCTCCGCCAGGACCGCGTCGATCGTCTCGAACTCCCGCTGCTCGTTATACGAGAACTTCAGCTTCTTCTCCCGCGGCCGCTCCGGCTGCGGTGCCCGTCGAAGCGGTGGCTCCCGCTGCTGCCTCCGCGGCTGTAATTGCTCCCGCCGCGGTATCTGCCGGCGGTGCGCGTATCCGTATTTCTCCGTTTGCGCGCAAGCTTGCGGCAAATATGGGCGTGGATTATTCCGCGCTTACTGGTTCCGGTCCCTCCGGCCGCATTGTTGCCAAGGATATTTACGCTGCGGCCGAAGCGCGGAAGTCCGCTCCGGCGGCGGCTCCCGCTGCTGCCCCAGCCGCGGCTCCTGCG
>USNH01000204.1 GCA_900556015.1 uncultured Eubacteriales bacterium
AGCCCAGCAGCCCGCAGCCCACGCCCATGGCGATCTTGCTGGCGCAGCTGGCCTTCGCGCCGTCGCAGATGCAGCCGGAGATCATAGCCACCGCGTTTTCCAGCGTGTGGCAGATGGTCTCGTAGTCCGCGCCCCGCAGCCATGCCACGCCGCAGCCCGCGCCCACACCGGCGGACACCGCGCCGCAGTAAGCGCTGAGCCGCCCGATGCCGGTCTTTTGGTGGATGGTGATCAGGTCGCTGAGACACACGGCCCGCAGGATCGTCTCCTCGTCCGCGCCCATGAGCTTGCCGTACTTCCACACGGGCACGGAGGCGGTGATGCCCTGGTTGCCCGAGCCGGACACGATGACCACCGGCATTTCGCAGCCGTTCATCCGTGCGTCAGACCCGGCGGCGGCCCAGGCGCGGGCCTGGGTCTCCCAGTCCTGAGAGGTTCGCAGCAGCGTTGAGCCGATGTTCGCGCCCCAGCTATGCTCCAGCCCCTCGGCGGCGATGGCGGCGTTCTTTTCGATCTGCCGTCCCACCGTGGGTAGGATGGCGTCTATGGGTACAGTTTCGGCGAATGTGATGATGTCCTTTACGTTGAGAACGGACTTGTCCTGCAAATTGTCCTCGGCGTTGCCCGTCAC
The DNA here is from genome assembly GCA_900556015.1 of uncultured Eubacteriales bacterium. Next base: position 632 of record USNH01000204.1, read on the forward strand.
AGGCAGCTCCTTCAGCACCTGGCCGTCCTTTTCGATGTAGATGATGTTCGTGTGGTTGTTGGCCACCCGGACGCAGGCGTGGTGCGCTCCCAGCCAGCCGGTGAGCTTGATGTCCAGCAGGCAGGGCGTCTCGGGACAGGTGACGCGGATGTCCGTGGCGTCCAGATAGCCCTGGATGGCCGCCACATCGTCCTCCGTCACCTTGGCCAAAACCTGAAGCTCCGCGTCGGCGTCACCGGCCACTATGCCCACGGCGATGGCGGCGTCGATCCCGCGCCGCCCGCCCGTGTTGGGGACGACCACGGATTTCACGTTCTTCAGGATGTTCCCGCTGACCTCAGCGAGAATTTTCTCCGGTTTTCCGCCCAACACCTCGCGCAGTTTTGCGGCACAGTACGCGACGGCGATGGGCTCTGTACACCCGGTGGCCAGCAGGAGCTCTTCCTGCAGGATCGCCGTGTAGGCGGCGATCTTAGAGTCGTTCAGCATCACACATTCTCCTTTGTTCACTTTTTATATTCCATCAGGCCCGCAGGCCGGACAGTCTCACAGGGCGGGCACGTCATCCTCCTGATGCACCCAGTCGTTCACGTCCACCACCTCGAACTCCGTCTCCGTCCGGCGGATGATGACCCGCTGGATGCCGGCGTTGATGACCTGGCGGCGGCACATGGCGCAGCTGGTGGCGTCCCCCAGCAGCGCACCGCTCTGCCCGTCACGGCCCACCAAATACAGGGTGCTGCCCACCATGTCCCGGCGGCTGGCGGAGATGATGGCGTTGGCCTCGGCGTGGACGCTGCGGCACAGCTCGTACCGCTGTCCCCGGGGGACCTGCATGGCCTCACGGGTGCAGAAGCCCATGTCCACGCAGTTCTTCCGCCCGCGGGGCGCACCGTTGTAGCCGGTGGAGATGATCTCGTCGTTTTTCACGATGATCGCGCCGTACACCCGGCGCAGGCAGGTGGCCCGCTCCAGCACCGTCTCGGCGATGTCCAGATAGTAGTTTTCCTTGCTGATGCGTTCCATAGAGCCGCCTCCTTTGCGTTGTTGACTTTATTATAGTATACCGGCGAAGCGGTGGCAAGGAAAGTTTCCCGCAGCGACACATGGCATTGTGACGAATTTTTGGAGCAAAAAGTGGACAAAAAGACGGACGCTTTTGCGTCCGTCTCATCCCCTGTGGAGGCGTTATGCGTTTTTGAACACCGTCTCCGGGGCGGTGATGACCACCCGGGTATTGTCGGCCACCGAGCCGGTGAGGAAGGCGTTGCCGCCCACCACGGAGTGCTCGCCGATGACCGTCTCACCGCCCAGGATGGACGCGCCGGAGTAGATGGTCACATAGTCGCACACGGTGGGATGGCGCTTGCCCGGCAGGCTGGCGTGGCCCGCCCTGGGGGACAGTGCCCCCAGCGTCACGCCCTGGTACAGCTTGACATGGCTGCCGATGACGGTGGTCTCGCCGATGACGATGCCCGTGCCGTGGTCGATGAAGAACCACGGCCCGATCTGTGCGCCGGGGTGGATGTCGATGCCGGTGCGGCTGTGGGCGTACTCCGTCATCATGCGGGGGATCATGGGGATGCGGCGCAGATACAGCTCGTGGGCGATGCGGTAGACGAAGATGGCGAACAGGCCGGGGTAGGCGAAGATGATCTCCTCCTTGTCGGCGGCGGCAGGGTCGCCGTCAAAGGTGGCCTCAATGTCGGTCATCAGCATCTGCTGGATGCCGGGCAGCTGCTCCAATATCTCACGGGCCAGCGCAGCGGCGGCAAAGGACTGATCCTCCGGCAGCGCCAGGGCGATCTGGGCGGTGAGGGCCGTCTCGATGCGCTCCAGCAGCAGCGCGGCGTAGTTCTCCGCCGGCAGAGCCATCAGCTGTGGGTCGCCGAAATAGGCGGGGAAGAACAGCCGCCGCAGCTCCTTGATGATGCCGATGATCGCGCCCCGGTCCGGCAGGCGCAGCCGCTTGCCGTACAGCGGCACGGCGGAATGGGTCATGTTGTCCGCCATGGAGCGGGCGATGTCAGCGTTGGAAGTCATGATAATCTCCTCCGATAGAATGGAAATACAAAAGGACGGCAGAAGGTGCGCCGTGCACCCTCTGCCGTCCTGCTCATACGGGACGGGGCGGCCCGCAGGCCGCTCAGAAAGGACAGACAGGACGCATCCGGGCGCAGCGCAGCGTACCCGCACAACAGGCGGGCAGACAACAACAGGTGCGGTTGGCGCGGCAGATGGTCATGTGGATCGTTCCTTTCGCATTCATGCCGTACTATTATATAGTCCGCCGCGCCGTTTGTCAACTGAAAACAGACCAAAAAGGTAGAGTTTCCCATAGGCCGTCATTTTGGCAGAAAGAAGAAAAACAAATATGGAAAAATATCATAAAGTTTTCTGCAAATCTCGACGGTATTTGTGGGAATCCGACGATTGACTTTCGAGCTTTAAAGTTCTACAATCACACCATCAAAAATCACAGCCGACCCGGTCGGCGGAAAGGAGACACCCATGGCACGTCACATGATGCAGCGCGATATG
>USNH01000205.1 GCA_900556015.1 uncultured Eubacteriales bacterium
GGGCTTGCGCATTATGATCTCGTATGAAAAGCTGTGGGAGACTATGAAAAATAAAGGCGTGTCGCAGTATGCTCTGATAAAGAAGTACGGCGTAAGTCCGGGGCAGATCACACGGATGAAGCGGAACGAGAGCGTCAGTACCCATACAATAGAGATGTTCTGCCGGATATTGGACTGTGATGTGGGCGAGATCATGGAGTATATTCGCGAGGAATGAGGAAAAAGACCGCCGCCCGGCGGTCTTTTTTGCGCGGTGCGGCAGACGTTTCGTGGGCGGTGCGGCCTGGCGGTACAACGCGCCTTGCCTTTTCTGTTATGGTGTGATACAATGCCCCTGTAAGACCGCAAAATTCCGAAAAGGAGCGAAAATAATGAACGAAGAACTGAGAAACATTCTCTCCCGCGTGGATCACACCCTGCTGGGGCAGGCGGCCACCTGGAGCGAGATCAAGACCATCTGCGACGACGGCATCAAGTACGGCTGCGCCAGCGTCTGCATCCCCGCCAGCTATGTGAAGCAGGCGGCGGAGTACGTGGACGGCAGGATCGCCGTCTGCACCGTCATCGGCTTTCCCAACGGCTACGACACCACCGCCGCCAAGTGCTTCGAGGCCGCCGATGCGGTGAAGAACGGCGCGTCGGAGATCGACATGGTCATCAACATCGGCTGGGTGAAGGACGGCCTGTATGACCGGGTGCTGGAGGAGATCAAGGCCATCAAGGGTCACTGTGACGGCAGACTGCTGAAGGTCATCATCGAGACGTGTATGCTCACCGACGCGGAGAAGATCGAAATGTGCCGCGTGGTGTCCGAGTCCGGCGCGGACTATATCAAGACCTCCACCGGCTTCGGCGGCGGCGGTGCGACCCGCGAGGACGTGGCCCTGTTCAAGGCCCATGTCGCGCCCCATGTGAAGATCAAGGCCGCCGGCGGCATCGCCGACCTGAACGACGCTAGGGACTTTATCGCCCTGGGCGCGGACCGGCTGGGCACATCCCGCATCGTCAAGGCCGTCAAGGCCATGGAACAATAATATAAGGAGGAAATGAACCATGTCCACTCCCCACAATAACGCCGCCAAGGGCGATTTCGCCAAGACCGTGCTGATGCCCGGCGACCCGCTGCGGGCCAAATTCATCGCCGAGACGTTCCTCACCGAGCCGAAGCTGGTGAACAACGTCCGGGGTGTGCAGGGTTATACCGGCACGTACAAGGGCGTGCCGGTGTCCGTCATGGCCAGCGGCATGGGCATCCCGTCCATCGGCATCTATTCCTACGAGCTGTATACCCAGTACGATGTGGACAACATCATCCGCGTGGGCAGCGCCGGCGCCATGCGGGCCGACCTGGAGCTGGGCAGCGTGGTGGCCGGCCAGGGCGCCTGCACCAACTCCGACTTCGCCAGCCAGTACGAGCTGGGCGGCACGTTCGCACCCATCTGCGACTTCGAGCTGCTGATGGCCGCCGTGGAGAGCGCCAGGGAGTTGGGCGTGAAGATGCCCGTGGGCAACCTGTATTCCTCCGACACGTTCTACGACGCCGCCGGGCGGAATATGCGCTTTGCCAAGATGGGTGTCATGGCGGTGGAGATGGAGGCCGCCGGCCTGTACTGCACCGCCGCCTACACCGGCAAGCGGGCGCTGGCCATCTGCTCCATCTCCGACAACCTTGTCACCGGCGAGGAGCTGTCCGCCGACGAGCGGCAGACCAACTTCACCAATATGATGAAGATCGCGCTGGAGGTGGCGGTGAAGATGGCCGCCAAGTGAGGAGTGAGGCGGACGTGTCGGCGGTGCGGCGACAACTGTACGCAAAGCTGGGACAAGATGTAAATTTTTGATTACAAATGTTTACAATTTCCCGGAAAACGTGCAATTTGGCTTGCCAACGGCGGAGCAATCTGCTATAATGCCCACGGCACGAGGGAAGAACACCCCGTGCCGAAATGCTGGTTTTCCCGCCGCAAGGCGCGAAAATAAAAATTTTAGGAAGGTAGAATGAAGACATGAAAAAGTTTCTTGCTATGATCCTGGCTTTGGTCATGGCGCTGTCCCTGGTCGCCTGTGGCCAGAAGGACGAGCCCAAGACCGATGACCAGACCCAGACTGGTGACAACACCGATGTCACCACCACCATTACCAACGCCGACGAGATCGCCGATGAGATGACCTCCGAGGATGGTAAGTACGAGATCGCTTTCGTCACCGACGTGGGCCAGCTGAAGGATAAGTCCTTCAACCAGGGCACCTTCGACGGCGTGAAGCTCTATGCCGCCAACAACGGCCTGAGCTACAAGTACTATCAGCCCGCCAACGGCGATCAGGCGACCGATGACGACCGTTACGACGCCATGAAGGCTGCCGTGGACGGCGGCGCCAAGGTCATCGTCTGCGCCGGCTTCATGCAGGGCGCTGCCCTCGAGAAGGCCGCTAAGGAGTTCACCGACACCAAGTTCGTCTTCATCGACGGTTGGTCCCTCGGCCTTGACAACGTTGCGGGCATCGCCTTCAACGAAGAGCAGTGCGGCTACTTCGCCGGTTACGCTGTCGTCAAGGAAGGCTATGAGAAGCTCGGCTTCACCGGCGGCGGCGGCGGCACGAACCCCGCCTGCATCCGTTACGGCTGGGGCTTTGCTCAGGGCGCCAACGACGCTGCTAAGGAAATGGATAAGACCGTCGACCTGAACTACTCCTGGGAGTACGGCGCTTCCTTCCAGGCTTCCCCCGAGCTGCAGACCATGGTCTCCGGCTGGTACTCCAACGGCACTGAGATCGTCTTCGCCTGCGGCGGTTCCATGTTCCAGTCCGTCGCCGCTGCCGCTTCCGCTGAGGACGGCAAGGTCGTCGGCGTCGACGTCGACCAGTCCAGCGAGTCCGAGACCGTCGTCACCTCCGCTATGAAGGGCCTGAGCGATGCTGCCGAGTGGGCGATCGCCAAGGTTTACGATGGCACCTGGGACGAGATCGGCAATGCTGCCACCTCCCTGGGCGTTGCTGAGAACGCTGTCGGCCTGCCGACCGCTACCTGGTCCATGGAGAACTTCTCCGTTGCCGACTATGAAGACCTCTTCCAGAAGGTCCTCAACGGTGACATCACCATCGACAACAACTCTGAGATGGCCAACCCCGCTGAGGGCGGCCTGACCAACGTCAAC
>USNH01000206.1 GCA_900556015.1 uncultured Eubacteriales bacterium
CTCCGGGGGTTTGGGCGATTATCAAATCGCGCCTTTGCCGCGAAGCGGCAAAGGTAGGTGGCGGCCAAGGGCCGCCGGTTGGGAAGGAATTTTGCCGCCAGGAAACCCGTGTGTAGGGGCGGATGCCCACATCCGCCCGAACCGTTTAACACATACACCCTCGGTAGACGTGCGTAGGGGTGGACGACTCTGTCCACCCGTCTCTCCCTCCGGCGCTTCGCGCCACCTCCCTCGCAGAGGGAGGCGGGGGATTCCGCGCCTGCGGGCGCGGGGAACGGATTCCCACGCCAGTGTGCACCCCAAGGGCACTTGCTTCGCGGCGAGCACTGGCTCGGAATGACAGAGTAGGCTTATCGATGCAAAAAGAACCGCCGGGGGCGGTTCTTTTTGCGTATTCCTGACTTATTTCTTGTACGGTACGTGCCAGATGGTGTCGGCGTACTGGGCGATGGCGCGGTCGGCGGCGAACACGCCGCTGCGGGCGATGTTGGTCAGGCTCATGGCGTTCCACCTGTTCCGATCCTCGTAGGTATGGCGCATACGGGACTCCGCGTCGCAGTAGGCGGCGAAGTCCGCCAGCACCATATACTGATCCGCCGGGCCGTCCGTGCCGGTGAGCAGACGCTGCCATATATCCTCGTAGGTCACGCCGTCCCGGAAGCCGGTTTTCAGCGTGTCCACCACGCGGCGCAGCACCGGGTCGCGCTGGTAGAGCATCTGGGGGTCGTAGGTGTGGCGCAGGTGGGCCACCTCGTCCGCCTTCAGGCCGAAGAGGAACATATTCTCGTCGCCCAGCAGGTCATGCATCTCCACGTTAGCGCCGTCCAGCGTGCCCACGGTCAGCGCGCCGTTGATCATGAACTTCATGTTGCCCGTGCCGCTGGCCTCCTTGCCGGCGGTGGATATTTGCTGGCTCACCTCGCTGGCGGGCATGAGCATCTCCGCCAGGGAGACGCGGTAGTTCTCCAGGAACACCACCTGCAAACGATCCTTGCACAGGGGGTCGCTGTTGACCTGGTCGGCCAGGGAGTTGATGAGATGGATGATGCGCTTGGCCACGGCGTAGCCGGGGGCGGCCTTCGCGCCGAAGAGGAACGTCTGGGGCGGGATGGACAGGTCGGGGTCGTCCTGCAAACGCTGATAGAGGTAGATGATTTGCAGCACGTTCAGCAGCTGGCGCTTGTACTCGTGGAGGCGTTTGACCTGCACGTCGAAGATGGCGTCGGTGTTCAGCACCACGCCCTGCTGCTTTTTGGCGAAGGCGGCGAAGGCCTGCTTGTTGGCCTTTTTGATGTCGTCCAGCCGGGAGAGGACGGAGGTATCGTTCACGTACTGCTCCAGCTTTTTCAGGTCCATGGGGTGGGTCAGGTAGCCGTCGCCGCCGGTGAGGTCGCGGATGAGGCTGTCCAGGCCGGGGTTGATCTGAGAGACCCAGCGGCGGTGGTCGATGCCGTTGGTGACGTTCTTGAACTTGTCCGGCATCATCTGGCAGGCATCCTTGAACAGATCCTTGCGGAGTATCTCGGAGTGGAGGGCGCTGACACCGTTGACGGCCATGCTGCCGGCGATGCACAGGTTGGCCATGCGCACGCCGCCGTCCCATATAATGGCCAGCTTGGCGGTTTTGGCGGGGTCGTGGTAGTAGTCCTCCACCCGCTGCTGCCAGCGGCGGGCGATCTCTTGCAATATCTGCCACACGCGGGGCAGCAGCGTTTCAAACAGCTGCTGCGGCCAGACCTCCAGCGCCTCGGCCAGCACCGTGTGGTTGGTGTAGGCCACGCAGTGGGTGACGATGTTCCACGCCTCGTCCCAGTCCATGCCGGTATCGTCCACCAAGACACGCATCAGCTCAGGGATGACCAGGGTGGGGTGGGTGTCGTTGATCTGAATGACGTTCTTCTCGTGGAAGTTCTTCGCCGTGCCGTACTGCTGGATGTGCTTGCGGACGATGGACTGCATGGTGGCGGAGACGAAGAAATACTGCTGCTTCAGCCGCAGGGACTTGCCCTCGTAGTGGTTGTCCTCGGGGTAGAGCACCTGGCTGATGGCATCGGCCATGGCGCGCTCCTCCGCCGCGTGGAGATACTGGCCCTGGCTGAAGAGCTTCATGTCGATGGGCTTGGGGCTGCGGGCCTGCCACAGGCGCAGGGTGTTGACGTGGTCGGTGTCGTAGCCGGCGATCTCCATGTCGCAGGGGACGGCCAGCACGCGGGTGCAGTCCTCGTGCACCACCATGAGGTGGCCGTTATCCCAGCGGGTGCGGACCTTGCCGCCGAAGTGGACCTCCTCCGCCTCCTGGAGCTTGGGCAGAAGCCACGCATCGCCCAGCTGCATCCAGTCGTCGGGCAGCTCCACCTGCTGTCCCTCCACGATCTTCTGCTTGAAGATGCCCAGCTCGTAGCAGATCGAATAGCCGGCGGCGGGGATCTCCAGCGTGGTCATGCTGTCCAGGTAGCAGGCGGCCAGGCGGCCCAGGCCGCCGTTGCCAAGGCCCGCGTCGGGCTCCATCTCGAAGATGTCGGCGGCCTTGAAGCCCAGGTCGTCGATGGCGGCGGTCAGGTCGTCCAGCAGCTCCAGGTTGAAGGCGTTCTTCATCAGGCTGCGGCCCATGAGGAACTCCAGGGACAGGTAGTGTACCTTGCGCTTTTCCTCGTGGGCGGTGTTCTCGCGGGTCTGCACGCCACGCTCGGCCATGATGTCGCGCAGCACCATGGCGCAGGCCTTCATCATCTCACCATCCGTGGCCTGTTTTTCGGTGCAGCCGTAGTTCAGGCGCAGCTTTTGGACGATGGCTTCCTTCAAGGTTTCCTTGTTGTAGGTCATATAGGTATATCCTCCGTATGGTCAGCCGGGCGTCAGCCCAGCAGATTTGCGTAAATTTGGCGGTACGCTCCGGCGCTCTTGTCCCAGGTGAAGTCCGCCGTCATGCCGCGGTATCGCACGGCGTTGAAGCCGCTGCGGTCGCCCCGGTACAATCCGGTGGCCTGGCCGATGACATCCAGCATCGCCCCGGCATCGTACCGCTCGAACAGGTAGCCCGTGCCATCCGCCTGGCCCACCTGGCAGGATCTCACCGTGTCCGCCAGCCCGCCGGTACGGCGGACGATGGGCACTGCGCCGTAGCGCATGGCGATCATCTGGCTCAGGCCGCA
>USNH01000207.1 GCA_900556015.1 uncultured Eubacteriales bacterium
CACTCCTACGCTGTAACGGGCGCACCCGACGCATCCCTACTGAGGCATTGCCCGTTCGGAAGGCAGCTTAGGGATGTATTCGCCGCCGTTTGCCTCTCCCCCTTGCACCAACCGGAGGCTCTCTTGGCAGGCGCGGAAGCGTGCTACTTCTTCCCTTCATCGCTGTTGCGGTATCAAGTTGAGGCTATTGTAGCAGATTTTTTTCGTTTGTCAACCACTTTTTTCATATTGCGAAAAAAGATTTACAGCCCTGCACGGAACGCTTCCGCCTGGGTCAGCAGCTCCTCCGCGCCGTCCAGCATGGTCTGGGACACATGGCTGCCGCCGGTGAGACGCGCCAGCTCCTGCCGCCGCTGCTCCCGATCCAGCCGCCGCACCTCCGTATAGGTGCGCCCGTCCCGCTCTCCCTTTTCCACGGAGAAATGAGTGTCGGCCATGGCGGCCAGTTGGGGCAGATGGGTCACACACAGCACCTGCTTGCGGCGGCTGATACGGGCCATCTTCTCCGCCACCTTTTGGGCGGCGCGTCCGCTGACGCCGGTGTCCACCTCGTCAAACACCAGGGTGGACACTTTATCCTGTTCACTGAGCACGTTCTTCATGGCCAGCATGATGCGGGCCAGCTCACCGCCGGAGGCGATCTTGTGGATGGGACGCAGCTCCTCGCCTACGTTGGCGGACATGAGAAAGCGCACCGTGTCCATGCCGTCGGACTCCAGCGGCTTTCCCGTGAAGTCCACCGCAAAGCGGATCTTGCCCATATCCAGCTGGCGCAGCTCCTCTAAAATCTGTGCGCTGAGGCGCTCTGCCGCCGTTTTCCGCGCTTCGGACAGAGCCTGCGCCGCCTGACGGGCATCACGCTCCGCCGCCGTCAGCTCACCGGCCAAGCGGGCCAGCGTGTCACCGGCGTACTCGATCTGCTCCAGCTCGGCTTCGCAGCGGGCCTGGTAGTCCAGCATATCCTCCACCGTAGCGCCGTATTTCTTCTTCAGGCGGTAGAGCTGATCCAAACGGCCCTCCACCCGGTCCAGCTCGCCGGGCGAGACGTCCAGCTCACTGCGCTTGTCCTCCACGCCGGCGGCGATGTCGTATGCCTCGCTATACAGCTCACCCAGCCGCTCATAGAGCTTGCCGAAGCCATCGTCCAAATGCCGCACGCCGCCCAGCGCGTCATGGGCCTGCCGCAAGGCGCTCAGCGCACCGCCGCCGTTGTCGTCGCCGTTGAGGGCGTAGTCCGCCTCCGCCGCCGCGGACAAAAACTTTTCCGCGTTTCGCAGAAGCCCTCGGCGGTTGTTCAGTTCCTCCTCCTCGCCGGGACGCAGCTTGGCGCGGCGCAGCTCCTCCAGCTGATAGCGCAGGGTGTCCACCCGGCGCTCTTTTTCCGCTTCGTCCATCTCAAGGGTCTGTATCTGCCGCTTGATTTCTGTAAAGCGTTTATACTTTTCAGCATATGCGGTTATAAGGTCTTCCGTCTTTCCAAAGCTGTCCAGGTATACCAAATGCTGTTCTTCGTCCAAAAGCGCCTGTCCGTCGTGCTGGCCGTGGATATTCAGCAGCCGTCCGCCCAGTGCTTTCAACTGACTCACCGTGACAGGCCGCCCGTTGACGCGGCAGACGTTCTTTCCGTCGCTGTGTATCTCCCGCTGGAGCAGCAGTGTACCGTCCGCTTCCGGCGCGATACCCAGCTCCTCTGCCAAGGCGCTGTCTACGCCGGAAAACGTTGCTCCCACGAAGGCTTTGTCCGCGCCGGTGCGGATCAGCTCACGGCTGGTGCGCTGGCCCAGCACGGCACTGAGGGCGTCGATGACGATGGATTTGCCCGCGCCCGTCTCGCCGGTCAGTGCGTTGAAGCCGCGCTCAAAGGAGATGTCCGCCTCCTGGATGATGGCGATATTCTCGATATGCAGCAATTCCAGCATACAAAGTCCTCCTCAGTGCAGCATCTGCCGCACCTGCTCACAAAAGTCCGCCGCGTGACCGCTGTCGTGGAACACCAGCAGCACCGTATCATCGCCGGCCAGCGTGCCGACAATGTCCGTGTCCTGCATATTGTCCAGCGCGAAGGCCGCCGCGTTGGCCATGCCGTTCATGGTTTTCAGTACCGCCAGGTTTTGGGCGTTTTCCACCGTCAGCACGCACTCGCGGAAGATGGTACGCAGCTTGTCCTCGAAGTTCAGCTTCGTTTTCTGCTCCGACGCGGCGTAGCGGTAATTGCCCTGCCCGTCCGGCACTTTCAGGAGGTGGAGCTGCTTGATGTCGCGGGAGACGGTGGCCTGGGTGCAGGCAAAGCCGCGCTGGGCCAGCAGCTGCATCAGCTGCTCCTGGGTCTCCACCGTCTCCTCTTCGATGACCTGTAAGATCATGGACTGGCGATCATTTTTCATGCTTCAGTACCTCCATACCCATCTTGGAATCCAAAATCTCGCAGAAGCTCTTCTTACTCAGCCGTACCAGCTTTGTCACGAACCGGGACTGCCGCACCCGCACCTTGTCCCCGTTTTTCAGGGAGAACGCCTTGCCGCCGTCCACGGAGAGGTAGACGAATTTCCGATTGGCGTCCGCCGCCTCGATGGTGATGGTGTGATCCGGCGACAGCACATAGCTGCTGGCCCGCGTGGAGTGGGGGCAGATGGGCGTGAGCAGCAGGTTGCGGGCCGTGGGCTCAACGATAGGCCCGCCCGCTGCCAGGGAGTACCCGGTAGAGCCGGTGGGCGTGGAGACGATCGCGCCGTCGCCGGTGATCTTCGTCAGCCGGCCCTCCTCTGTGGCCACGTCCAGCCGCACCACACGGGCCACGCTGCCCTTGGAGATCACGCCGTCGTTCAGGGCGATGTTGTTATAGACCGGCTTGCCGTCCCGCAGCACCGTCACGTCCAGCATCATGCGGGATTCCACATTGAAATCCCAGTTTTTCAGGTCGTGCAGACGCTCCAGCTCGTTCTGCTCCAGCTCGGACATAAAGCCCAGGCTGCCCAGATTGATACCCAGCACCGGCACACTGTGGAGCGCCACGGTCCGGGCCAGGTGCAGGATCGTGCCGTCGCCGCCGAAGGCGATGAGCAGGTCGGCCCGCTTGATCTCCTGCTGGAGCTGGCGGATGGGAACGCCCAGCTGGTCGTCGTACCCCTCCCGGCTGAAGGGGAGGCACAC
>USNH01000208.1 GCA_900556015.1 uncultured Eubacteriales bacterium
ACGGTAAGGCTCGTCAGCGATGATGTAGATGGGGTGGCCGTACTCGGCGCTCTTGCGCTCCAGCAGGGAGGCCAGACCCTTCAGGGTCTCCTCGGTGTACACAACGCCGGAGGGGTTGTTGGGGGAGTTGATGATAATGCCCTGGGTGTTCTTGGTGATGCGCTTCTCCACCTCGTCCAGATGGATCTGGAACGCCTTGGTGTCCGCGGGAACGACCACCAGCTTGCCGCCGTTGGCGTTGACGAAGGGACGGTACTCAGGGAAGAAGGGGGCAACGGCCATGATCTCACTGTCAGCGTCCACGATCAGCGCCTTGATGATGGAGATCAGCGCGGGGGCAGCGCCGCAGGTGAAGAACAGCTCGTCAGCCTTAACGTCCAGGCCGAAGCGGGCGGCCAGATCCTTGGCCACGGCGGCGCGGGCGGTGTCGAAGCCGGCGGCCATGGAATAGCCGTGCAGCTTGATGGAATCCATCTCGTCCACGATCTTCTTGATGGACTCGTTGACCTTCTTGGGTGCGGGGATGCTGGGATTGCCCAGGGAATAGTCGTAGACCTTATCCGCGCCCACCTTGGCGGCCTGCTCCAGACCATAGGCGAACAGCTGGCGGATGACGGAGGGCGCAGTGCCCAGGTTGTAGTATTCCTGATTTACCATAACATAATCTCCTCTTTTACGTTACTGTACTATGTTCATACCGGCGGGCGGTATAAGAACCTTTCTCATCATAGTAGTACGGGGCGAAATTGTCAAGTATTTGTCAATCCACCCGCGCAATTTTGTAAAATATGTAGCGTGGAGAAACAAATTCTTGTGCAATCCGCCTTTACGCCAGCTTCATGCGGCTGGCCAAAACGCTGCCCAGGGCGATGGACGCCAGCTTGGAATAGGCGCTGTCGGCGCGGCTGACCAGCACGATGGGCACTTTTGCGCCCAGGATGATGCCGGCGTTCTTGGCGTTGCCGAACAGGTTGGCGGCCTTGCCGATGCCGTTGCCCACCTCGTAGTTGGGCACGAGGAGGATGTCCGCCTTGCCCGCGCCGGGGGCGGTGTAGTGCTTGTGGTGGCAGGCTTCCTCGCTGACGGCCAGGTCCAGGGCCACCGGGCCGCACACGTCCATGTTGTACTTGGCCCAGCGGTCGGTCATCTTGCTCAGGGCGTCGGCGTCCACGGTGGACTGCACCTTGGGGTTGACCTGCTCTGCGCCGCAGACGCAGGAGGCGTTGATGTGCTCATAGCCTAAAGCCTGCAGCACCATGGCGGCATTCTCCAGGATCTCGGCCTTCTTGTCCAGGTCGGGGAAGGTGTTCACGCCGCCGTCGGTCAGCACCAGCATACGGCCCAGGGCGGGGATCTCGTACAGCATGCAGTGGGTGGTCAGATGCTCGGTACGCAGGCCGTGCTCCTTATTAAATGCGGCGCGCATCAGATCAGCTGTGCCCAGAATGCCCTTCATCAGGAAGTTCGCCTTGCCCTCGGCGCACAACGCCACGGCCTTGGCGGCGCAGTCCTGATCGGTGTCGCCGGCGATGATCTTATAGTCAGCGGGCTTCTCGCCCAAATCGGTGAGCATGGCCTCGATCTCGGACACGTGGCCCACCAGAATGGGGGTGGCGATGCCCTCGCGGCGGGCCGCCGTAACGGCCTCGATGACGGGCTGATCGTGAGCGGCGGCTACGGCGATCACGCCGGGCGTACCGCCCTGGGCGGCGGCGATGATGCCGTCGATGGTGTTGATCATGGCAATATCCTCCTGAAATCTGAAATCTTTTGCTATTTAAAGTGCCAAATGCACAAAAACAGCAACTTTTTACAGCCATATTATACAACATTTCCACAACAGCGTCAACGCTAAACCGAAGCGTTCAATGAAACTTTTTTTCATGCCACCCGGACGCTGTGTCATGGAAAGTCGGGGTTGACGGCGGCGGGGAAGTAGGATACACTGAGCAGTACGAGTTTTCGACACGAGGTATGATATGAAGCAGATCAAGACGATGAAGCTGGCGTTTACATACGTCGGCTGTTTTTTGGGGGCGGGCTATCTGTCCGGCCAGGAGCTGTGGCAGTTTTTCGGCAGCTTCGGCAACTGGGGCTATGTGGGCTTTGCGCTGGCGGTCACATTATTCACCATCATCGGCATCCTGTTTATCCGCCTGACGCAGATGACCCAGTGTGCCGACATGGACAAGCTGATGGTGCCCTGGGACATCAAATGGCTGCGGGCATCCTCCGGCGGTATCGGCGCTGCGTTTCTGTTCTTTGTGGTGCTGCTGATGGCGGCGGGTGTGGGCGCGCTGCTGATGCAGCTGTTTGCCGTGCCCGCCTGGTTGGGCAGCGCCGTGTTCATGGCGGTCGTGTTTTTGGTGGCTCTGCTGGGCGTGAACGGCATGGTCAATGCGTTTTCCGCGCTGATCCCGGTGCTGGTGGCGGCCACGCTGGTGTTCGCTGTAAGCGCCTACGCCACCTTCGGGACGGAGGGCATTTTCCGCCTGGAAGTGACCAACACGAACCCGCTCATGCCCAACTGGGCCGTTGCGGCGATGACGTTTGTGGCCTATAACATTTTGGGCGGCATCGGCATCATGTCGCCGGTGGGTCAGTACGTGCGGGAGAAAAAGCATATTTACGGCGGCATCATCCTGGCCGGCGTGATGCTGCTGGCGGTGGCCGGCAGCGTGCTGACCAGCCTGGCCACCTATCCCGAGGCGGTGCAGGCGGAGCTGCCTATGGTGGCGCTGGCCAGCCGCTTAAACGGCGCGCTGGGAACGGTCTACGGTGTGATGCTGTTGGTGGCCATGTTCTGCAACGCCTTGGCCAGCCTGGTGGGCATGATGGCGTATTTGGAGCAGAAATCGGCCCGTGTGCAGCGCCGGCGCAAGGTGCTGCTGGCGGTGTCCTGTCTGCTGGCGTGGGCAGGAAGTCTGCTGGGTTTCGGCGAGGTCATCAGCGTGGTGTTTCCCATCTTCGGATACATCAGCATCGCATTTTTGGTGTTCATGGTCATCCACTTTCTGCGTGCAAAGAAAGCAGAGCGAAATGGCGATGTGTAAAGTGGAAAAACTTAACAGATGAGAAGCCCCTCTGCGTACCGCAGAGGGGCTTCTTGCAGCCGTAAATAAGAAGATCCTT
>USNH01000209.1 GCA_900556015.1 uncultured Eubacteriales bacterium
GACAAGCTGGTCAGCGACCTGGACAGCTATGAGCTGCTGGTGGACGGTAAGAAGATCGACACGCCCCCCAAGGAGCTGGAGCTTCTGTATCACCTGGCCTCCACCCCCAACCGGGTGTATACCCGCAACCAGCTGCTGGACGAGGTGTGGGGCTTTGACTACTTCGGCGACAGCCGCACGGTGGATGTACACATCAAACGGCTGCGGGAGAAGATCGAGAACGTGTCCGACCAGTGGGAGCTGAAGACCGTGTGGGGCGTGGGCTATAAGTTCGAGGTCAAATGAGAGGCTTACGGGAAAAATTCCGCCGCACCACGGACAGCCTGTACTGGCGGCAGTTCGTCGTCACCGCCGGGATGGTGCTGCTGACCATGGCGCTGCTGGGCGTGTCGTTCTACGCCCTGAGTTATAACTACACCGTGTCGGAAAAGCGGCAGGAGATGCGCGACCGGGCCGATCTAGTGGCCCAGCTGTCCGTGGACTATCTCACTGCCGGAGACGACACGGAGCGGGATCAGGAGGAGGCGCTGCGGACGCTGGCAGGCGTGGCCTCCCGGATGACGGAGGTGGACTTCCTGATCTGCACGGCGGACGGGCAGGTGCTGCTGACCACCGACAGCGCGCTGGCGGGGCAGACCGTCACCGTGCCCGCCGAGATCACGGACAAGATCGTGCGGGACGACGGGCTGTATGAGGGCCGGAGCACCGTGGGCGTATACGAGAAGAAGCAGTTCGTGGTGGGCGTGCCCATGCGAAGTGAGGACGGCGCAACGCTGGGGTTGGTGCTGGCGGTGATGAACAGCGCCAATTTCATGGAGATGTGGCGCTCGTTCATCGCGCTGTTCTTTATGGCCAGCGCCATCATACTGGTCATCTCCTTTGTGGCCAGCTTCGTCACCTCCATGCGGCAGATACAGCCCATCACGGAGATGGTGAAGGCCACCCGCGCCTATGCCGACGGCAATTTTGACGTGCGGATGCAGGAGACGGAGGATGCCGGCGGCGAGATCGGCGAGCTGGCGGCGGCGTTCAACGCCATGGCGGATTCCTTACAGGAGACGGAGCGCCAGCGCCGGGACTTTATCGCCAACGTGTCCCATGAGCTGAAAACGCCCATGACCACCATCGCCGGATATACGGACGGCATTCTGGACGGGACGATCCCGCCGGAGAAGGAGCGGCAGTATTTGCAGATCATCTCCGACGAGAGCCGGAGACTGAGCCGCCTGGTGCGGCGGATGCTGGACATCTCCCGCATCCAGAGCCAGGAGATGAAGAAGGAGGAGTTCGACCTGTGCGAGTCCGCCCGCATCGCGCTGCTGTCCATGGAGCAGAAGATCATGGACAGAGGGCTGGACGTGGACGCGGAGATCCCGGAGGACTCCGTGATGGTGCAGGGCGACCGGGATCTCATTACCCAGGTGATGTATAACCTGCTGGAGAACGCGGCCAAGTTCGCCGCCCCGGCTTCCCAGCTGTATTTGGGGCTGACGGTGAACGGGGACAAGGCCTACGTCACCGTGCGGAACGTGGGACACACCATCCCCGCCGAGGAGATACCGCTGCTGTTTGAGCGCTTTCATAAATCCGACAAGTCCCGCAGCGAGGACAAGGACGGCTACGGGCTGGGGCTGTATGTGGTGAAGACCATTCTGACACAGCACCACGAGAAGATCACCGTTACCAGTGAAAACGGCGTTACCGCCTTTACATTCACCATGCAGATGGCCCGGTGACGCAGACGAGAGGACAGACTATGCAAGACGAGAACAAGACGCCGGTCAGTGAGCCGCAGGAGGTGGTGGGCCAGTACATCCGGGACGACAGCCGGGAGGTGACGGACTGCTATGTGCATCGCGACCCGCTGCCTGCCGCCGCTGTACACCATACGCCCCAGCCGCCGAAAAAGCACAGCCGCAAGGGGCTGTGGATATTCCTGGCGGTGATGGCGGTGCTGGTGATGGCGGCGGTGGCGGCGGCGCTGATCACCGGGCCGGAGGACGGCGGCACTGCGGACGACGACCATGACGCCAGCAGCATCGTGGACATCTTCGACAAGGACATCCCCACCATCGACCGGGTGGAGGGCGACCCTGAGCTGCGCTTTTTCTGCACAGCGGCGGAGGGCGAGGCCCTGACGGCCCAGGAGGTCTATGCCGCCGTGAATCCATCGGTGGTGATGGTGGCGGTGGCGATAGACGAGGAGAAGGCCAGCATCGGCACAGGCGTGATCCTGACGGAGGACGGCTATGTGGTGACAAACGCCCACGTCATCGCCGGGGGCTTGTCCGCCTGGGTGGCGCTGGACACCGGCGAGGTGCTGGACGCGGAGCTGGTGGGCTTTGACAGCAACGAGGATCTGGCGCTGTTGAAGCTGGTGGACGGGCAGGGGCTGCCCGCCGCCCGGCTGGGCGACAGCGATGCGTGCGTGGTGGGCGACCAGGTGTACGCCATCGGCAATCCCCTGGGCGTGGAGCTGCGGGGCACGCTGACCAACGGCCTGATCTCCGCCATCGACCGGCAGGTGACTATGGAGGGCCGGGTGATGACCATGCTCCAGACCACGGCGGCGCTGAACAACGGCAACTCCGGCGGCCCGCTTATCAACGACCAGGGACAGGTCATCGGCATCAACACGATGAAGATGAGCGGCGGAAAGACCGCCACCGCCACGGTGGAGGGGCTGGGCTTTGCCGTGCCCACCCGGCGGGTGGTGGCTGTGATCAACGACATTATGGCCACCGGCGCGTTCCACGGCATCCCGTCCCTGGGTATTTATGTGGGGCAGGAGATGCAGGCGGACGGCGCGTATCAGCTGGTGATCTACGACGTGACGGAGGACTACGGCGCGGCGGAGGCCGGGCTGCTGCCGGGGGATGTGATCCTGGCGGCGGACGGCACGGAGGTACACGAGACGTGGGAGCTGCTGGATCTGCGAGGCCACCACATTGTGGGCGAGAGCATGGTGCTGACGGTGCAGCGGGGCGACCAGGTGTTCGACGCGGACGTGACGCTGTACGCCGCGGAGGCGTGAATGGAAAAAACCAGGCGGGCCGCGTGCGGCCCGCCTGGAGGATGTTCTGACATGACAAACGCAGATCGATGGGTATAATGAGAGACAAAGG
>USNH01000210.1 GCA_900556015.1 uncultured Eubacteriales bacterium
GCCGCCGTTGGCGGCCTTTGATTGAACGCGCAAGGGAAACCCGACAAAGGTTTCCCTTGCACACATTCCTTTCCTTGCGGTATGGAGGAGTGCCGCTCGCAGGGGTGGGGTTCTACCCTGCCCCTATACTCTTTTATTCCCGCTGGCCGTCGGCCACGATGTGATAGTAGGCGTTGCCCGTCAGCTTATACACCAGCGCGTACAGCACCGCGAACACCGCGAAGCTCACCGCCGTTGTGCCGATCAGCAGCCCCTTGTTGTCTAGATTGAACAGCATCAGCAGCTTGTGGATGAACGGAAACGCGAAGCACAGGTGAACGCCCGCCATCAGCAGCGGCAGGGAGAACACCGTCAGCAGCTGGCTGTTGATGCTCCGCCGGATGTCGCCCTTGGTCATGCCCACCTTCTGCATGATGTCGAACCGGCTCTGATCCTCATAGCCCTCCGACAGCTGCTTGTAGTACAGAATGGCCACCGCCGCGAAGATGAACACGATACTCAGCATGATACCCAGGAAGAACAGCCCGCCATACATGCCGTAGAAGTCCGCACGGTTCTCCGCCTTGGACTCCACGCTGACGCCCACGCCCCACTCGCTGCTCACATGGCTGAGATACTCGTACAGGGCCGCCTTCAGGTTGGGCGTCACGCCATCCAGATCCGCCTGCTGGTTTTCCGGCAGATCGGTGTCGAAGGCGTAGTGCCACACCACCGTGGGATAGCTGTGGTACTTCTCCATGAAATAGTCCTGCAGCGCCGGCACGAACTGCTCAAAGTCCGGCACCACCACCATCAGGGACGGCGTGATATCCGCTGCCGACGGGCCGCCCAGCATGGGGATCTCCCGCTTCATCACGTGGCGGATCATGCCGCCGTCGATGGACAGCGTATCGCTGTCGAATTCCGTCCGCAGTGTGGCCACATACACCTGCCCGTCACTGAGGGGCAGCGTCTGCCCCGTGGCGGCATTATAGTCCTCCAGCGGCAGGATGTGTATCTGTACGGCACGGGTGCTGTCCGACACACTTGCGCCGGAGCTGTCGGTACGGATGTCCCCGCCGTCCACCAGTCCGCTGATGCTGATCGTCCGGTATTCCGCCACATTGGACACATTGCCGCCGAAGTTGAAGATGGTGCTCTCCACACCCTGCCGCACCTGTGTCAGCTTCTCGCTGTCCAGCAGATACCTGTCGCCGTACACCTTCACAGACAGGTCGCGGGGATATCGGGCATTCACCGAGTCCTCCTGCCCGAAGTACAGACAGGTGGTGGAGGAGATCATCACCAGCACCATGGTGGCCAGGATGCACACCGAGGCCAGCCCCGCGCCGTTGCGCTTCATGCGGTAGGCCATGGAGGACACCGACACGAAGTGACGGGGATCGTAGTAGTAGCTCTTGTTGTTCTGCAAGCCCTTGCACAGCGTCACCGATCCGCTGATGAACAACAGATACGTGGCAATAATGACCATGATCACCGCCGCAAAGAACCACAGCAGCGCCGCCAGCGGCTCTTTGATGGACACCGCCAGCCAGTACGCGCCGCCCAGCAGCACCACGCCCGCCAGCGTCAGCACCCACTTGGCGCGGGGCGGCTTCTCGCCCACGTTCTCGCTCCGCAGCAACGCGATGGCATTCACCGTGTGCAGCTGCCGCAGGCTGTTCAGCAGGATCAGCACCTGGATGACCGCGAACAGCGCCGCCGTCACCAGCAGGGAGCTGACGGACACCGACAGCGTGTACGTCACCGTGTCCCGCAGCAGCCGCACCAGCCCCAGCTCCGCCAGCTTATACAGCACCACGCCCAGGATAAGCCCCGCCCCGGCGGTCACGCCGTAGGTGATGGCCGTCTCCCACAGCAATATGCGGGCGATGTTGCCCTTGCCCATGCCCAGCACGTTATACAATCCGAACTCCCGCTCACGCCGCCGGATGAGGAACGAATGGGTGTAGAACAGAAACAGCAGGGAGAACACGGCGATGGCCACCGTGCCCAGCCGTAGTATGCGTAGTATTATGGCGCTGCTGCCGCCGGACATGTGCGCCAGCATGGGCGAGCCGGACAGCCCCAGCAGAATGTAAAACATCAGCACCATGCCGGTGCAGCTCAACAGGTACGGCAGATACAGCCGCCTGTTTTTCGTGATGCCCTGCCATGCAAGGCGCGGATAGAGCTTGTGTGTCATGCCTGCTCGCCCCCTGCCTGCAGAACGGTCAGCGCGTCGGTGATCTTCTGGTAGAACTGATCGTCGGTGAGATTGCCGCGATAGAGCTGGTGATAGACCTCGCCATCCTTGATAAAGAGGACGCGCCCGGCGCGGCTGGCCGCGCGGACGGAGTGCGTGACCATCAGGATCGTCTGCCCGCTGCGGCTGATGTCGGAGAACACGCGCAGCAGCTCGTCTGTGGCCTTGGAGTCCAGTGCGCCGGTCGGCTCGTCGGCAAGCAAAAGCCGGGGGTTCGTGATGATCGCGCGGGCAACGGCCGCGCGCTGCTTCTGGCCGCCGGAGATCTCATATGGATATTTTTTCAGCAGCTCCGAGATGCCGAGCTTCGCTGCAATGGGCTCGAGCCGTGCGCCGAGCTGGCTCTGCGGCACGCCCGCGAGCACGAGCGGCAGATAGATGTTGTCCTCGACCGAGAAGGTGTCGAGCAGGTTGAATTCCTGAAACACGAAGCCGAGATTGTCGCGGCGGAAGGCGGCCAGCTCCCGCTCCGGGATGCCGGTGATGTCCCGGCCGTCGAGCAGCACCTGGCCCGAAGTGGGGCGGTCGAGCGCGGCGAGGATGTTCAGGAGCGTCGTCTTGCCTGACGAGGTTCCACCGCTGACAAAGAGATTATATCCGCTTCTCACCAGCTTTGTAAGCAGCCGCGCGCCGCTGTGTGAAACCGTCTCGTTCGCCTCTAAATCCGCCAGATGCATGAAGCCCTCTGAGAATTTTCGGATTGTCAGCACAGGCCCGTTAATCGCGACATTCTTATAGACACCGTTGACACGCGAGCCGTCCGGCAGCCTTGCATCGACGATCGGATGCATCTCGTTGATCTCCCGATGTACCTGTCCCGCGATGCCGCGCAGAACCTCCTCCAGCTCGCCGACCGAATCGAAGCAATACGGA
>USNH01000211.1 GCA_900556015.1 uncultured Eubacteriales bacterium
ATTCACGCCGATGATCGGTATCGGATGGTCGCGCACCTGGGCTGCAACGTGCAGGATCGTCCCATCGCCGCCCATGACGATGATAAGGCCCGCGTCCCGCGACGCCTCCGCGAGCGGCTGCGGCGAAATGTCGTCCGGCAAATACGCCTTCGGTGAAAACACCGGGGCAATGACTGCCCGATGGCCGTGCTCTGTGAGCATCCTGTAAACCGTCACCGCTTTTTGCAGGCCAATATCACGGTATGGATTGGCCGCTATGACAATATGATTCATACGCCGCTCTCTTTTCCGTGCGCCAGCGCACCGTGCGACTGTGCAACAACGGCAGCCGGATCGAGCTGCGGCGCGTCATGGTTGCCCTTGCGTAGGTAGCCGAGATACTCGATGTTGCCCTCGGGTCCCTTTATGGGCGAATAATCCAGTCCCATGACGGTGTAGCCCGCACCGGGAACAAACGCCAGAAAACTCTCCAGCACCTCAAGATGTACCTTCGGGTCGCGGACGACCCCCTTCTTCCCTACCTTTTCCCGACCGGCCTCGAATTGGGGCTTGATGAGGCAGGCCACCTCGCCGCCATCACGCAGCAGCGCGTACAGCGCCGGGAAAATGAGCTTCAACGAGATGAAACTCACATCGATGGACGCGAAATCCAGTGCCTCCGGGATCACCTCGCGGGTCAGATACCGGGCGTTGGTGCGCTCCAGGCATACCACCCGCGGGTCGCTACGCAGCTTCCAATCCAGCTGACCGTAGCCCACATCCACGGCGTAGACCTTGGCCGCGCCTTTTTGCAGCATACAGTCCGTAAACCCGCCGGTGGACGCGCCGATGTCGGCGCAGATCTTGCCCTCCAGCGTGATGGGGAATGTGGCCATGGCCTTTTCCAGCTTCAGCCCGCCCCGGCTCACGTACCGCAGGGCGTGTCCCCGCACCTCCACGTTGGCGTCCTCCGCCACCGGCGTGCCGGGCTTATCCGAGCGCTGGTCCTCCACGAACACCAGTCCGGCCATGATGGTGGCCTGGGCTTTTTGGCGGCTCTCGCAAAGCCCGCGTTCCGTCAACAGCACGTCCAACCGTGTTTTTTTGCTCATGCCAACACCTCCCTGACCGCCTGGGCGATGCCCTGGGCATCCAGTCCCAGCGATTGCCATAGCTGCGACACCGTCCCCTGGGGCGGCAGTGCGTCTCCTACGTTCCGCAGCAGCAGCCTGGTCGGTATGCCGCGCTCCGCCAGCACCGCTGCCAGCCGCTCTCCGACACATCCGGCGCGAAGCTGATCCTCGACTGCAACGATATGCGATGCTCCGTCCAGCGCCGCGCAGACCGCTTCACCGTCCAGCGGCGCGACCTGGTTCAGCTTTACCACGCGGAGAGAAATACCCTCGTTTTTCAGCAGCTCCGCCGCCTCCAGCGCCTGACCTGTCAGGATGCCGTATGTCACCACGGCTGCCGCGCCGCCGCCGAATACCGTCACGCTCTCGCCGCCGCAGTCGCCGTGATAGCCGCACTCCCCGCCACGGGGATACCGCACGGCCACCGGGCCTTTTTCCTCCAGCACCGCACGATGCAGCATACGCCGCAGCTCCGCAAAGCTGGCAGGGGTCAGCACCGTCATGCCAGGGATCTGAGACAGATAGTCGATGCACCCATGGTGCGTTTCGCCGTCCGCGCCCACCAGGCCGCAGCGATCCACGCCCAGCACCACGTGCAGGTGCTCCAGGGCCACATCCTGTACCAGCATATCGAAGCCCCGCTGCAAAAAGCTGTCGTACACGGCAAACACCGGGGTCAGCCCCTGCTTGGCCATGCCGCCGGCCATGGCCACCGCGTGACCCTCGGCGATGCCCACGTCGAAGAACCGCCGCGGAAACATACACGCGAACCCGGTAAGACCCGTGCCCTCGCCCATGGCGGCGGTGATGGCGCACACCTGTTCATCCTCACGGGCCAGCGCCGTCAGCGTCTGCCCGAACACGGAGGAAAACGTCTCCCCCGCCGCTTTTTTCTCTTTTCCCGTTGCCGTGTCAAACGGCCCGATGCCGTGAAAACGCTCCGGCTCACGCTGGGCGAGCTCGTAGCCGCTGCCCTTTATGGTATGGACATGCACCAGCACGGGGCGCTTTTCCTCTTTGGCCGCCTGCAAAACGGCGGTGAGACGCGCTACGTCGTGGCCGTCCACCGGGCCCATGTAGGCAAAGCCCATGTCCTCGAACATGGTGCTCACCGGCGGCAGCAGCGATTTCTTCAGCGCCGTCTTTACCTCGTGGCTCAGACCGTACAGCGCGCTGCCGCCCGGCAGCCGCGACAGCGCCGCCCGGTATTTCTTCTTAAACTCGTAGTACTCCTCCGTGGTACGCATCCGGGCCAGGTTGCGGGATAACCCGCCCACGTTGGCGTCAATGGACATTCCGTTGTCGTTCAGCACCACGATGAGACGTTCGCCGCTGTCTCCGGCATCGTTCAGCCCCTCAAAGCTGAGGCCGCCGCCCAGCGCGCCATCGCCGATGAGGGCCAGCACGTGGTAGTCCTGACCCAGCAGCGTCCGCGCCCGTGCCATGCCCAGCGCCACGGACACGGAGTCTGAGGCGTGGCCTGCCATAAAGGCATCGTGCGGGCTTTCATAGGGCTTAGGAAAGCCCGACAGGCCGCCGAACTGCCGCAGCGTTCCGAACAGCTCCCGCCGCCCGGTCAGCGCCTTGTGGACATAGCACTGGTGGCCCACGTCGAACACCAGCCGGTCGCTGGACGTGTCGAACACCCGGTGGATGGCCACCGTCAGCTCCACCGTGCCCAAATTGGAAGCCAAGTGCCCGCCGGTGCGGGACACCTGCTCCACCAGGAACTGGCGCAGCTCATCGCACAGCTGCTCCGTATCTGCCGCCGACAGGCGTTTTACGTCTGCCGGGCTTTGCAAGGTCTCTAAGATCAACTCTATTTCCCATCCTTTACCCCACCGGCGGCGAAATTACACCGGCGGCGGGTTACTTCATCGGTTGAATATTGTAGCACACCGCCCGCCGGTTTACAACCGTTTATGCAGAATATTCTGCATATTCACCCGTTGTCACCATTTGTTGCCAAACTGTAACGACTTTCGCG
>USNH01000212.1 GCA_900556015.1 uncultured Eubacteriales bacterium
CCGATGCCGGAAGTAACCTTTTGAGGCGGCGGGCGTCAAGCGGCGCTGCGCGGGCCGGAGCGAAAACGCGGCGTGTTCCTTTGCGGCGTTGCGGAAAGGATTGTCCCCGCGTCGGCCGCGCCTTCGGCGCGGTTTCAGGGGAAGTTCAGACGCTGCGGCACAGACTTTTGCGGAAAAGGGAAGCGCCGCCGCGCCCGGGGAGAATTTGCCCGGAGCGGCGGCGCAATTTATTGCTTTGCCTTGTCTGACTAAGCGTCAGGCTGGCAGACTCAGCGATGCTCGCGGATGAGCGCGGCGATGCGTTCGATGCCGGTTTTCACCACGTCGCGGGAAGGGCCGTAGGAGAAGCGCACCCAGGAGCGGTAGGGTTCTTCGGCGGGACGGGTCCGGTAGGGGCGCACGTCGAAGAAGCGGCCGGGCACGGTCATGACCTTGCGGGCGAGGCAGGCGTGGAAGAAGGCGTCGGCGTCGTTGAGGGGCGCGGGCAGGTCGCGGATGCGGCACGCGCCGTCCAGCAAGCTGTATTCCGTATGGACGTGGAGGTGAACAAAGGACATGGCGTTACGCTCTCTTTCTCTCGGTTTCCATCATATCGCACAATATCTCGGCGGCGCTGACGATCAGCAGGCCGCAGTGGTCGCCGCCGGCCAGGGACAGGGCCAGCTCCGTGGGCCGCAAATCCTTGTGGGACAACAGCTCCCGGCAATTCAGGTATTGAAAGCGCTCCGTAAAGCGGCGCTGAAATTCCTTTGCCAAATAGGCGGCGCGGGCCTTGTCGCGGGCGGCCTCCGGGAAGGCGCAGCCCAGGATCATCACCGGGGCGTTCACCGCGCCGCAGATGTTTCCGCTGCGAACGCCGCCGCCCAGACCAGCGCCCATGGCCAACGCCTGCGCTTCCGTTATGTTCAGAATATCGCTAAAAGCCGCCAGCAGCGACTGGGCGCAGTTCGCGCCGTTTTTCCGATATTGGATAGCCGCCGTACAGCGTGTTTCCTTTGTGTTCATAATGCTTTTGCCTCCTCCATCAGCTTTCTCATGCGGTGGTTGATACAGGACTTCGTCACCGGCGGGTCACACTTCTCCGCCAACTGAATTAACGATAATTCAGGAAACTCCAGCCGCAGCGCGGCGGTCTGCCGCAGCTTCTCCGGCAGCTTGTCCCACCGGGCGCTGTGGCGCAGGGCCTCGATGGCGGCCACCTGCTCCTGGGCGGCGTCCAGCGTTTTGTTCACGTTGGCCATGTCGCAGTTCATGGCCCGATTGGCCCCGTTCCGTATCTCCTTGTCCACCTTGGCAGCCACCTCCTCGGAATAGCTGCGCTGGTGTCCCCAGTCCTTTGCTATGAACACCTCGGAATCGCCGCCCAGGAACACGGGGCCTATCTCGTCGCTCATGCCGAACTCTATCACCATGCGGCGGGCAAGGTCGCTGGCGTGCTTCAGGTCGCCTATGGCGCCGGTGCATATGTCGTCAAGGGCTATGCTCTCGGCCACACGGCCTCCCATACTCATGGCTATCTGGTCAAGTATCTTGCCCCGGGAAATGTGGCTGTCGTCGTTGTCGGGCATGGTCATGGTGTAGCCCGCCGCCTGACCTCTGGGTATTATGGATACCTCGTGTACAGGATCGCAGTGCTCCATCTTCAGGGCTACTATGGCGTGTCCCGCCTCGTGATAGGCGGTGATGCGCTTATCCTCCTCGGTAACTACACGGCTGCGCTTTTCGGGGCCCACAACCGTGCGGGTTATAGCCTCCTCCAGCTCCACCATGGTTATCTCCTTCTTCTTGAAGCGGGCTGCAAGTATGGCCGCTTCGTTAAGCACGTTTTCAAGATCCGCGCCGGTCATGCCGCTGGTGCGCTTCGCCAGCACCCCCAGATCCACGTCCTTGGCGAGGGGCTTGCCCTTGGCGTGAACCTCGAGTATGGCCTCCCGTCCCTTAACGTCGGGATAGCCCACGGTTATCTGCCTGTCAAACCTGCCCGGACGCAGCAGTGCGGGGTCGAGTATGTCTGGTCGGTTAGTGGCGGCAAGCACTATTATGCCTTCGTTTACCGCAAAGCCGTCCATCTCCACCAGTAGCTGGTTAAGGGTCTGCTCCCGCTCGTCGTGTCCGCCGCCAAGGCCCGCACCGCGCTGACGGCCAACGGCATCTATCTCGTCTATGAACACCACAGCGGGCGCGCACTTTTTAGCCGTATTGAACAGGTCGCGCACGCGGCTGGCGCCGACGCCCACGAACATTTCCACGAAATCTGAACCGGAGATGGAGAAGAAGGGTACGCCCGCTTCGCCGGCTACGGCCTTGGCCAGCAGAGTCTTACCTGTGCCCGGAGGGCCTACAAGCAGACAGCCCTTGGGTATGCGTGCGCCCATGGCGGTGAACCGCTTGGGGGAGCGCATGAACTCTACCACTTCTCTGAGCTCCTCTTTTTCCATGGAATCTGCCTTCACCACAATCGTAATTCCCACATACAAAAGACGCTCATCAAAGGAGGAAATCCGGTCTAACATCTCTTCCGTATCTCTTTGCTGCTTTCGCCGCTCATAATTGATATTGGTAGAATAATCTCCATTTTCGTTTTTCAACTCCTGCTCACGGTTAATGCTTCGCTCATTAGACATGTACTTTTTCATCACCATCTGATATGCCACATCATTGTCAAGCGGCTCCACATCCATCGAATAAATGATAGGGAAGTCCATGTTTGTCAGTTCATTTAAGAATTGATCCGTCAAACCGTTCGGGTATTTTCTGATAAACATCACACAGGCGCAGCTTCCGCCCTCCATCTCCAGATATTCCGGATGCTCCCGTAAAGAAATATTGATAATGTCATTTCTCCAGTCCCGTTCCAGATGCAGAAAGCCGGATTATGAGAGTGCTAAGAATTACTTTAACACCATAGAATTTTCCATACAGCAGTTATTTCACCGATTGGGGAGCTGTCTGATACCATTAGATGCCACGGAACGCTTGCGAGCATTACACAGTTATTATCGCATGGGTGACGAGGCATCTTTTTCTTTTAACTGGAATGAATATCTGCATCTGAAACGGGACTGGAGAAATGAC
>USNH01000213.1 GCA_900556015.1 uncultured Eubacteriales bacterium
GACCCGAACAGCAAGGTCAATCTGTGCGTGGACAACATCCACCGCATCTGGCAGGACGGGCAGACGGAGAAGCTGACGCAGCTCGTGTTCTGCGACCTGTCTACCCCCAAGGGCAAGGCGGCGCAGAGCGGCAGGATCGCCGCGAAAGGCACGGACAGCCCGGAGCTTCACGCGCTGGAGGCTGCCATTGACGCGGAAACCGAACCGGAGGAACCGCCCTTTACCATCTACGACGACATCCGGGAAAAGCTCGTTGCCAGAGGAATCCCCCGCGAGCAGATTGCATTCATCCATGAGGCGAATACGGAAGTCCGAAAGAAGGAGCTGTTTGCAAAGGTGCGCTCCGGTCAGGTGCGTGTGCTCATGGGCAGCACCTTCAAAATGGGCGCGGGCATGAACGTGCAGGACCGGCTTGTGGCGCTCCACGACCTCGACTGCCCGTGGCGGCCGGGAGATCTGGAGCAGCGCAGCGGGCGCATCATCCGGCAGGGCAACCGCAACAAAGAAGTGCATATCTACCGCTATGTCACGGAATCCACATTCGACGCCTACCTCTGGCAGACGGTGGAAAATAAGCAGAAATTCATCTCACAGATCATGACCTCAAAATCCCCGGTGAGAAGCTGTGAGGATATTGACGAGGCGGCGCTTTCCTATGCCGAGATCAAGGCGCTGTGCGCCGGAGACGAACGCATCCGTGAAAAGATGGACCTCGACGTGGACGTGGCGCGGCTGCGGCTGATGAAGGCCAACCACCAGAGCCAGCAGTACCGTTTGGAGGACAACATCCTGCGGCATTTCCCGGCGCAGATTGAGGAAAACAAAGGCTTCCTCTCCGGCTTTGAGGCGGATATGAAAACGCTGGAGCAGCATCCCCACCCCAAGGACGGCTTTGCGGGTATGGAGGTCAAGGGGGATTTCCTCACCGATAAGGACAATGCCGGTGCCGCCATTCTGGAAGCGTTCAAGGACGCAAAGGGCTTGGAGCCCGTTCCCATCGGCAGCTACCGGGGCTTTGCCATGTCGCTGACCGTGGAAAACTTCGGCAAGGACTTCATTCTCACCCTCAAAGGGAAGATGAGCCACCGGGTAGAGCTGGGCAAGGACGCAAGGGGCAACCTTGTCCGCATCGACAACGCCCTTGCCCAGATGCCGGAGCGGTACAAAACGGTGCAGGGCAGGCTTGAAAACGTGCAGGCGCAGCTTGCAACGGCCAAGGCGGAGCTGGGCAAGCCCTTCCCGCAGGAAACGGAGCTGAAAGAAAAATCCGCGCGGCTGGCGGAGCTGAACGCAGAACTGAACATCGACGACCGGATGCCCATGGAACAGGCGGCGGAGAATGTGGTGGCAAAACGCCCCTCCGTCCTCGGCAAGCTGAAGGTGCCCAGCGTCCACGGCGCTGGGGAAAAGAAAAAATCTCACGAACAGGAGGCACGATGAATATGAACGAGGCATTACAGCAATCGTTATACGACAAGCTCTCACGGGAGCAGGACAAGTACCGGGACTGGCTGAAGGGCCAGCCCCCGGAGGAAATCCTCCATCACAGCTATGAATACACCGTGCGGGAGGATATTTTGATGAGCATGGAGGAGCTGACGCTCAGCGAGGCGGAAACGCGGGCGCTGCTGCTGTCCCCCTCGCCTATGGCGATCCTCTACGACAAGTTCTCCGATCTGGAAACCGGCTACATGGATACGATCCGCGACAGCATCGAGGACACGGCAAAAGACGAAGCAAAAAAGCTCCGGGAGCTGCCGGTCTATCCCTACCCCGCCGATCACGCGCGGGAACAAGGGGAGCTGGACGTTTACCGCGCGTCCTTCTGCGCCAATGTGAGCTGTAAGGACGCCATTGAAGCCGCCATCCGGGACAATTACCATGACAACCGCCTTGACGCTGCGGCGGTGGGACAGGTGGCGGAGCAGTTCGGACAGGAGCGGATGCTCTACGTCCTGGCGGCTACCGTCCGCCATTTTGATTACGACGGACGTATCTCGCGGGACAACAAGCGCTGGGCGAATACCATCCCCGTCTATGAAAACAAAGACGGCATGGATAGCGACCGCTCGGTGCAGTTTGTGGTCTGCTCCCACCCCGGCCTGACGGATTTGTTTCTCACGGGGGCGCGGCGTGAGCAGCCCCTCACAGCCGACGAGATCAAAGCGGAGGCGGCGCGGCTGCTGGGCAAGCTGCAAGAGCCTGTGCAGCCCAACAGCCCCGGCGGAACGCATTTCATGGCAGAGGTGTCCCGTGACTTCATGGAACGCGCCGGAACAAAGGACACGGCGGCGCTGCAAAAGCTGCTGCCCTTTTCCACCCTTGCCCTCACGACCCTCAAAGACCGCAGGGGCGTGTTTGCCCTGATCGGCAAGGACGAGGACCGCAGCCAGAACCTCCGGCGTCCCTCCGTCCGCTCCAAGCTGCAACAGGCTTCGGCGGAGCAGAAGCAGCCTGCCGCAAAGAAGAAGGATTTGGAGCTGTGACATGGCGAAGCGGAAACGGGACATCCAGCTCAAAGTCCGTGTGACGCCGGAGGAACGGGCGATGATTGAGGCGAAGATGGCGCAGCTCGGCACAACGAACATGGGCGCATATCTTCGGAAAATGGCCATTGACGGCTATGTGGTGAAGCTCGATCTGCCGGAGCTGCGGGAGCTGGTGTCGCTGCTGCGGTATTCCTCCAACAATCTCAATCAGCTTGCGCGGCGGGTGCATGAAACAGGGCGCGTTTACGCTGCGGATATGGATGATATACTCCAAAATCAGGAGCGGATCTGGCAGGCGGCAAGCGGTATCCTGTCCCGCCTTGCAGCCATCCGATAATGGGGTATTTATCCCATGTGGGGGCGGCTTGCTGCGCGCAGGCCGCCCCTGCTTTTTTGTTCCCCGTCATCCTTGCAATCTGGAGCATATTCCTGTATCCTGTTCTCACAATACAAAACGAATGGAGGAAAAAGAGATGCGCTTTCTTTTGAAACTTCTGTTTGCGCCGGTCATGGCTGTGCTTGCCGTCGTGTCATGGTTTCTTGTGTTCGTTGTCGGCCTCTCCAGCGGCATCCTC
>USNH01000214.1 GCA_900556015.1 uncultured Eubacteriales bacterium
GACTTTGCAGCTGCTGACGCTGCGCGTGCCTATGGTGCTGGCGCTGAACATGATGTTGATGATGCCGTCCGGCTTTTGGTTCAGGATAAAATCCCTGGTGACGATCTCCTCCTGGGTATACGTCCGCAGGGAGTAGATACCCGGCAGATCCACCACCGAGCAGTCCTTGTATCCCTTCACCTCGCCGCTCTTCTGATCCACCGTCACGCCGGGGAAATTGCCCACGTGCTGGTTCGACCCGGTCAGCGCGTTGAACAGCGTGGTCTTGCCGCAGTTCTGATTGCCCGCCAATGCAAAGATCATGCCCATTCCACCGCCTCCACCGTGATCTTCTGCGCGTCCTCCACCCGCAGCGTCAACTCATAGCCCCGCACGCGGATCTCGATGGGGTCGCCCATGGGCGCTACCTTCCGCAGCGTCACGCAAGTCCGGGGCGTCAGCCCCATATCCAGCAGCCGGCAGCGCAGCGCCCCGTCCCCGCCCACGGCGGAGATCGTCCCGCTCTGTCCGACCTTCAGCTCATTCAGCGTCATACCGTTTTACTCTCCTTCAGGTCTTGTGCGAAAATCCTACCACGGCGATACTTCCCTGTCAATATCCGCCGCAAAAAAACCGCTCCGGGTCACCCCGAAGCGGTTCTCTTTTTTCAGCTCTCCACGCTGTAAAGCCCGGCCACATCGTCCAGCGCCACGGAGAACACCGCCGTCTGGGCCTCCGTGCCCGCTCCGGCCTTCTCCATGATGGACTGCATGATGGCCGCCCGCTTGTCCGCCGGTGTCACCAGGAAGATCATCTCCCGCTCCTCGGTGATGGCCATGCCGAAGAACTTCCCGGCGTTCTCCGCGTCGGTGGCCCGTGCATGGATCACCGTGCCGCCCCGCGCACCTGCGACGGACGCCGCCTCCATCACCGTGTCGGTATACCCCGTGTTGGTGATGGCCACGATCAGCTGATACCCACTCTCGTTCATCAGA
Source organism: uncultured Eubacteriales bacterium (assembly GCA_900556015.1). Next base: position 975 of record USNH01000214.1, read on the forward strand.
TCCTCCTCCTTTACGCTCATATCCGGCTGCGCGTCAGGCTTGCCGGAGATCAGATAGTCCAGCGCCGTCCTGCCGCCCACGCTGCTCAGATGCATACACGCGGCGATACCGCTGCCGGGCCGGTCGATCCGCATGGTGTCCACCAGCTCCCGCATCAGTATGTCCTTCACCTTGGGTGTCACCACGGAGAACATCACGGACTTCTCCGTGGCCTCCAGGCCCAGCGTACTCAGCACGTCGTTGCTGGCCGTGCCCCGTCCCAGGGCCGTGAACACCACCGGCGCGCCGAACGCCCGGTAGAAATCCAAAAAGTGCGTCGCGCCCATGACCCGGTTGGTGATGGTCATCATCAGATACAGCCGGTTTTTCGTATTCTCACTCATGTCAGCACCTCCCTCAGCACAGCTCGATCAGCTCCTCCACAGCCGCGGATACCGCAGGCGCGGGGGCGCGGCGCAGCCGCCGCTGATAGCTCAGGCCCAAAAGCTGGATGGTCACCAGCGGCGTCATCGCCACCATGGCCACCACGCCGAAGGCGTCCGTCACTAGATTGCCGCCCACGGCGTCGCACGCGCCCAGCGCGAAGGGCAGCAGGAACGTGGCCGTCATCGGGCCGGAGGCCACGCCGCCGGAGTCGAAGGCCACCGACGTGAAGATGTCCGGCACGATAAAGCTCAGCGCCAAACTGAACACATACCCCGGCACTAAGAACCACATGATGGAGATGCCGGTCAGCACCCGGATCATGGCCAGCCCCAGCGACACCGCCACGCCGATGGACAGCGCCGCATTCATGGCGCTGGCGGGGATCGAACCGGCGGTGATCTCCTCCACCTGCTTGTTCAGCACGTGGACGGCAGGCTCTGCCTGCACGATGAAATAGCCGATGACCATGGCGATGGGAATGAGTACCCAGTTGTATGTATGGCTGGCGATGCTGCCGCCCAAAAAGCTGCCCACCGGCATAAAGCCCACGTTCACGCCCATCAGGAACAGCGTCAGCCCCACATAGACGTACAGAAGGCCGATGACCATGTGCAGCAGTTCCTTCTTCTTCAGCCGCCGCGTCACCAGCTGGAACACCGCCATGAACCCGGCGATGGGCAGCAGCGCGCTGGCCGTCTCCTTCAGATACTCGGGTATCTCGCTGAGATACAGGCCGAACATCTCCACCGTGTCCTTGGCGTCGGGCATCACCGCCGCCGTATAGGCGCTGCCATCGGGCTTATACAGCAGTCCCAGCAGCAGCACGGTGATGATCGGCCCGATGGAGCACAGCGCCACCAGACCGAAGCTGTCGCCCCCGGCGGACTTGTCGCTTCGCACGGCGCACACGCCCACGCCCAGCGCCATGATGAACGGCACGGTCATCGGCCCGGTGGTCACGCCGCCGGAGTCGAACGCCACCGCCCAAAAGTCCGGCGACACGAACATGGCCAAAATAAATACCACGGCATAGAACCCGATGAGCAGCCACCGCAGCTGGATGCCCAGCACGATACGCAGCAGGGCGATGACAAGGAACACACCCACGCCCACCGCCACCGACCAGATGATGATGTTGTTTTCAATGGCCGGCACCTGATTGGCCAGCACCTGCAAATCCGGCTCGGCCACCGTGATGATCATGCCGATGAGGAAGCCGATACCGGCGATGATCCAGATCTTCCGTGACCGGGTGATCTCGCTGCCCACCGCCTGGCCCAGGGGGATCATGGACATCTCCGACCCCAGGGTAAACAGCCCCATGCCCACAATGAGCATCACGCCGCCCAGCAGAAACGCCACCATGGCGTTGTTGGGCACAGGCGCGATGGTAAAGCACAGCGCCAGCACGATCAAAATGATGGGCAGCACCGAGGTCAGCGACTCGTGGAGCGGCTTCTTGAAAATGGTAAAGAAGCTCTCCGCCTTCTGCCGCTTTTTTCGCAGCCTCGCCCGTTCATCCTGCATAGTTCTCTGCGTCAATGTAACCGTCCTTTCTATCCGTTGGTTTATGTTGATTTATGTTGATTGCCTATGTTGTCCGCGTTATCCGCAAACACCCCTTGCGCCTCTCCGTAGGGGGCGATGCCCACGCAGTGGAGCG
>USNH01000215.1 GCA_900556015.1 uncultured Eubacteriales bacterium
ATACAAGATATAATTATGAGGAGTATATTTGCCCGTTCCGGGCAGGAGGAGCGCCCATGGAAAAAGTGAAACGCAACCCGGCCAGCCTGAAGAAAATGGTGGAGGCCTTCGGCATGGAGATCCTGCACCGAGGCCGCGATTTCGACACCGCCGTCGTCACCATCTCCGACGTGAACCGCCCTGCCCTCCAGCTGGTGGGCTTTTACGACTACTTCGATGACAAGCGCCTGCAAATACTGGGCCGGGGCGAGATGCGCTACCTGGACCGCATGACGGAATCGGAGCGCACCCGCGTGTTCAACCAGCTCCTCCGCTACCCGTTCCCGGCCATGATCGTGGCCCGCGGCATGGACATCCCCGCCGAGCTGCAAGCCATGGCGGAGAAGCACGACCGCACGCTGCTGCGTTCTCCTGACTCCACCGTGGATGTCACCAGCAACCTCATCGACTACCTCAACCACGCCATGGCGCCCCAGATCGCCCGCCACGGCGTCCTCATGAATATCTACGGCCAGGGCGTCCTCATCCTGGGCGACTCCGGCATCGGCAAGAGCGAGACGGCCATCGAGCTGCTCAAGCGCGGCCACCGCCTGGTGGCCGATGACGCGGTGGAGATCCGCCGCATCTCCAACACCCTCTACGGCACTGCCCCCGAGATCATCCGCCACTACATCGAGATCCGCGGCGTGGGCGTCATCGACGTGCAGCAGCTTTTCGGCATGGGCGCGGTGCAGTTCGAGACGGACATCGACCTGATCATCCAGCTGGAGCAGTGGGTGGATGGCAAGTTCTACGACCGCCTGGGCCTGGGCGAGGAGAAATACACCATGATGGACGTGTCCCTGCCGGTGGTCACCATCCCCGTCCGTCCGGGCCGAAACCTGGCCGGCATCGTGGAGATCGCCACCATGAAGAACCGCCAGATGAAGTACGGCTACAACGCCGCCCGTGACTTCGTCACCCAGTTCGACAATAAGGTGGACGCCATGCTCCGTGAAAAAAGGGAGAGCCTCTCATGAAATACGTGGGCGTAGACATCGGCGGCACGAACCTAAAGGCCGGCCTGGTGGACGAGAACGGCGTGCTGCTGGCCACGCAGAAGATGAAGGTAGCCTCCATCGCCGACGATGAGGGCCTGGCCTGGACGGTGGCCTCCCTGGTGCAGGAGCTGGCCCGCACGGTGAACATCCCCGTCAGCGACGTGGCCTCCGTAGGCGTAGGCGTCCCCGGCACGGTGGAAATACGCTCCGGCTCGATCAATTACACCTGCAACCTGCCCCTACGCAACGTGCCCCTCCGCAAGCTGTTCCACCGCTACCTCAGCATCCCTCTTTACATCGAAAACGATGCCAACTGCGCCGCCCTGGCCGAATACCTGGTGGGCGCGGGGCGCGACAGCAAGCGCTTCGTCACCGTCACCCTGGGCACGGGCGTGGGCGCGGGCATCGTCCATAACGGCAAGATCTACCACGGCGCTAACGGCATGGCCGGCGAGGTGGGTCACATGGTCATCCAGCGCGATGGCCTGCCCTGTCCCTGTGGCCGCCGCGGCTGCTGGGAGCAGTACGCCAGCGCCACCGCCCTCAAGCGATTCACCGCCGAAGCCCTGGCCGCCCACCCCGACAGCATCCTGGCCCAGGTGGTGGCGGAGAACGAGGGCCGCGTGTCCGGCCAGTCCGCCTTCATCGCCGCCCGCCGTGGCGACCCGGTGGGGCAGCAGGTCTGTGACGAGTACGTGGATTATCTGGCCTGCGGCGTGGTCAACGTGGTGAATATTTTCCAGCCCGACACGCTGGCCATCGGCGGCGGTGTCAGCAACGAGGCGGATGAGCAGCTCCTGCTGCCTGTCCGGCAGCGTGTGGCCCGCGAGAGCATCCCCTGTGGCCGCGACCGCCGCACCCGCATTGTCAAGGCGGAGCTGGGCAACCGTGCCGGACTCATCGGCGCGGCCCTTTTGGGCAAGAATAAGCGTATCTGAAACGCATGGGAGGTACTATGACCTGGTACGATGAACTGGACAAATGGACGGCGGACTACCTGGCGGATATGCCCTATGAACACGATGTGCCCCTGTCCCGCTATACCTCATTCCGCATCGGCGGCCCGGCCCGCCGCATGGCCTTTCCTCAAAACGGCGAACAGCTCATCCTGCTGCTGAGTCAGGCCCGTGATCTGTCCGCCCGGCCCTTTGTGCTGGGCAACGGCACGAACCTGCTGTGCCCTGACGGCGGCGTGGACCGCCTCGTGATCCACACCCGCGATCTGAACCGTGTGGAGCGGGTAGAGGCCGACCCCAACTGCCTCCGTGCCGAGTCCGGCGCGTCCCTGTCCCGTGTGGCCGCCGCGGCCTGCAAGTTGGGCCTTACCGGCCTGGAGTTCGCCCACGGCATCCCCGGCAGCGTGGGCGGCGGCGTGTGCATGAACGCCGGCGCTTACGGCGGTGAGCTGTCCCAGGTGGTGTCCTCCGCCACGGTGCTGTTCCCGGAGGAGGGTGTCAGAACGCTGACAGGGGAGGAGCTGCGCTTTTCCTACCGCCACAGCCTGCTCACCGACCGTCCCGACGGGGTGGTGCTGTCCGCCGTGTTCCGCCTTCAGCCCGGTGACCCGGCGGTCATTAAAGAAAAAATGGATGAGCTGATGACAAGGCGAAAGACTTCACAGCCCTTGGAATACCCCAGCGCCGGCAGCACGTTCAAGCGCCCGGAGGGGCATTATGCCGCCGCCCTCATCGACCAATGCGGCCTGAAGGGGCTGACGGTGGGCGGCGCACAGGTGTCGGAGAAGCACGCCGGCTTCGTCATCAACACCGGCCACGCCACCTGCGATGACGTGACCGACCTCATGGCAGAAATACAGACCCGTGTCTTCAACGCCGCCTCCGTCCACCTCACCCCCGAGGTCAAAATCGTCGAACCCTAAGATTATCTGTCATTCCGAGCCAGTGCTCACACTGGCGTGGGCATCCGTCCCCGCCGCGCCCGCAGGCGCGGAACGCCAAAGCCTTCGTACCCGTCCGTAGGGGAGGGGCTCTGCCCCTCCCGCCGGTCT
>USNH01000216.1 GCA_900556015.1 uncultured Eubacteriales bacterium
CGGAACGAAGTCCCGGAATTGCGCACAAATTCACGTGCTGAACAAGTTTACCATAGGAATGTGCGGTTGTAAAGAGAAAAATGCGAAAAATTCCTTGTTTTTATAAAAGGAGCGGGGAAAAGAGGCGGAAAATATTTTTTTGAAAGGGGATTGACAGAGAGAAACGGCCGTGTTATCCTAACTGTACTAACACACATAGTACAGTTGGTACAGTTCGGAGGAACGTTATGAAGGTCATCAAGAAGGTAGTAGCCGCCCTGATGGTGCTGGGAGCACTGGCGGCGCTGACGGTGGGCGTGGTTTTGAAGCCGGGCCGGAAAGGAGACGAAACATGATGTTGTTTGGTTTTGCGGGGATCGCCGCCATCGTGGGTCTGATTTTTGCCGCTGTTGTTCTGGTGTCCGTGGCCCTGCAGCCCTGAGAACGGGGCAGATGCAATGAGTACACTGTTTTTGCTTGGTATCGCAGGCGCGGTACTGCTGGTTATTTTGCTGACAGCGGTGATCCTGCACCGCTGATCGAACATTCCTCAGAAAGGAGAGGCACATGTGCTGACATTGAATTACCGGGATTCCCGTCCCATTTATGAACAGATCAAGGACGGCCTGCGGCGGATGATCGTCACCGGGGCCATGGCCCAGGATGAAAAGCTGCCCTCCGTCCGGGCACTGGCCACCCAGCTGTCCATCAATCCCAACACCATCCAGCGGGCCTATAACGAGCTGGAAGCGGAAGGCTATATTTACTCCGTGGCGGGAAAGGGCAGCTTCGTCAGCGGTACGGCGGACGCCGACGCTGTCCGGCGGGAAACGCTTCGGGCGGATGTGAAAAAACTGCTGAATGAGCTGCGGTATCTGGGCGTGACAGAAGCGGACGCTGCGGCGCTCATCGAGGAGGTATACGAGCAATGATCGAAGTGAAAAACGTCGTCAAGACCTTTGACGGCTTTGCCGCCCTGAATGACGCGACCCTCAGTGTGCCCACCGGAGCCGTCTACGGACTGGTAGGGCCCAACGGCGCGGGCAAGTCCACCATCATTCGCCACCTCACCGGCATTTTCCGGCAGGACAGCGGCACCGTGCGGCTGGGCGGCGAGGATGTGTGGGAAAACGCGGCGCTGAAGGCCAAGATTGCCGCCATTCCCGATGATTGGTACTATTTCAATTCCGCAGGCATCGGGGATATGATGCGGTTCTACAAGGGCTTCTATCCAAACTTCTCCACGGAGCGGTATGAAAAGCTGCGGGAAGTGTTTGATTTGGACGAAAAGCGGCCTATCCGGCGGTTTTCCAAGGGTATGCAGAAGCAGGCGGCCTTCTGGCTGGCTCTGTCCGCCATGCCGGATTATCTGATTCTGGATGAGCCTGTGGACGGTCTGGACCCGGTGATGCGCCGTCAGGTGTGGAGCCTGATGATGGGCGATGTGGCGGAGCGGGGCACTACGGTGCTGGTGTCCAGCCACAACCTCCGGGAGCTGGAGGACGTGTGCGACCATGTGGGCATCATGGACCACGGCCATGTGCTGCTGGAGCGGAGTCTGGCCCAGTTGCAGGACAACATGGTGAAATTGCAGGTGGTGTTTCCCGACGGCATGGAGGACGTTCCGGCGGAGCTGCCGGTGCTTCATGCCTCGAAGCTCGGCCGGGTGCATACCCTCATCATGCGGATGAACGCGCAGGAGGCCACGGAGCGGCTGATGGCTTACAGCCCGCTGCTGGTGGACGCCATCCCCCTGACGCTGGAGGAGATCTTTATTTACGAATTGGGAGGTGCAGACTATGCGGTCAAAGACATCGTGCTTTAACGGCACTCTTTTCCGGAAAAACCTGTCCCGGTACTGGCCGCTGTGGGGACTGGCCTCCTTCGGCGGGGCCATGTTCCCCTTGGCGATGCTGCTGGAGCTGCTGCACAACGGGTTCCGGTTCTGGTCACCTCTGGAGACCAGACAGGCTTATTACACTGTGCTGTCCTACGGGGTGCCGGTTATTTCCATCGTGTACGCCATTTTGTGCGCCATGGCGGTGTGGAGCTATCTTTACAACGCCCACAGCGTGGGAATGATGCACACGCTGCCCATCCGCCGGGAGGGACTGTTTGTCACCAACGTGCTGTCCGGCCTGACGATGATGGCCATTCCCTACACCGTCACCGGCGTGCTGACGGTGCTGGTGACGATGCTGTTCGGCGGCTTTGAGCCGGTGGGCGTGCTGGTGACGGTCTTAGGCGTTATGGGGGAGAGCCTGTTTTTCTTCGGCCTTGCTACCTTCTGCGCCTTCATTGTGGGCAACGTGTTCATGCTGCCCGCCCTTTACGGACTGCTGAACTTTATCGCCGTGCTGACGGACTTCATGGTAAACCTGCTGGCGCAAGGCTTCTGCTTTGGCCTGAACAGCAGCTATTCCGGTACCGTGGAGTGGCTCAGCCCCGTGGTATACCTCATACAGAAGATCTCTCCCAACAGCACCTACGAGACCCAGTGGGTGACGGATCGACTGGGCGGTCAGCGGTATGAGACCAGTGTGCTGATCTCCGTGACGCTGGAAAACGGCTGGCTCATCGCCGCCTATGCCGCCGCGGGCGCGGCGCTGCTGGGACTGGCGTGGCTGCTGTACCGCAGACGCCGCAGCGAGAGCGCCGGGGACGTGGTGGCCGTGGGCTGGATGAAGCCGGTGTTCCGGTACGGCTGCGCCGTCTACGCCGCCATTCTGGGCGGACGGCTGCTCTACGCCCTGCTCTGGGACAGCTTCCAGAGCGGCCGGTATTTTACGGTTCTGCCCATGATTCTGTGCATGATTGCGGGCGGCGCCGTGGGCTATTACGCGGCGTCCATGCTGCTGGCGAAAACGCCCCGGGTGTTCAAGACCACCTGGAAGGGGATGCTGGCGGTGGCGCTGGGCTGCGCGGCTCTGTGCGGCGCCATGAAGTGCGACCTGTTCGGTGTGGTTCGGCGGGTCCCCGCGCCGGACAGCGTGAAGCTGGTGAACGTCTACGCCGCCGGCAGCAACTATTACCTGACCCCCGGAAAGGATGATG
>USNH01000217.1 GCA_900556015.1 uncultured Eubacteriales bacterium
AGGAAAACCTGCGTCTGCGCGATCATGAGCCGGCTGAGCTTGCATTCTACTCCCGCGCCACCACCGACATCGAATACGCCTTCCCGTTCACCGACTGGGGCGAGCTGTGGGGCATTGCAGACCGCACCGATTACGACCTCGGCCGTCATCAGGAGGCTTCCGGCAAGGATCTTACCTATTTCGATCAGGACACCGGCGAGCACTATATTCCCTACGTCATCGAACCGTCTCTCGGCTGCGACCGCGTCGCTCTTGCATTCCTGTGCGAGGCATACGATGAGCAGGTCGTCGGCAAGGATAAGAAGGGCAACGACGATATCCGCACCGTTCTGCATCTGCACCCGGCACTGGCTCCGTACAAGTGCGCAATACTGCCGCTGAGCAAGAAGGAGATACTCACAGGCCCGGCAATGGAGCTTTACAACGAGCTGAGCAAGGAGTTCATGGTCGATTACGACGAGACCGGCTCCATCGGCAAGCGCTATCGCCGCGAGGACGAGATCGGCACGCCGTTCTGCATCACCTTTGACTTTGAGACCGTCGGCGACGAGAACACGCCCGCCGACCACTGCGTGACCGTGCGCGAGCGCGACACGATGCAGCAGGTGCGTATGCCCATCAGCGAGGTCAAGGCGTATCTGCGCGAGAAGTGCGCGTTCTGAGATCATCCTGCCGCACTTTGCGGCGCACATAACAAAGGGGGTATTCTCTGCCGTAGAGAATACCCCCTTTTGCCGCGCGGCTTTATTTGTATTTCCGGCTCTCGGCCACGGCGAGCTCGTCGCAGCGGTTGTTGTATTCGTTCTCCGCGTGCCCCTTGACCCAGTGGTAGCGGACGTCGTGCGCGGCAATGAGCGGCAGCAGCCGCTCCCAAAGGTCCACGTTCAGCGCGGGCTTCTTGTCGCTCTTGACCCAGCCCTTTTTCTGCCAGCCGTACACCCAGCCCTTGCTCAGCGCGTCGATGACGTACTTGGAATCCGAGTACAGCTCGACCTCGCACGGCTCCTTCAAAAGACGCAGAGCCTCGATGACGGCGGTAAGCTCCATGCGGTTGTTGGTGGTCTCGGCCTCGCCGCCGGACAGCTCCTTCTCCGCGCCCTTGTAGCTCAATATCGCGCCCCAGCCCCCCGGCCCTGGGTTGCCGCTGCACGCGCCGTCGGTATAGATCGTTACGGTTCTCATTGGATTTACATTCCTCGCTGTTCTTCCGCTTTGCTGCCCGCCTGTTCCGACGGCGCGTGCTTGTCATCCCCGAGCGGTTGCCGCTTCAGCGGCGAGCGAGTGGGGACATCAATCAAAGCGGCGAAGCCGGCTTTGCCGTCGGTATAGATGGTGACTGTTCTCATATCATTCCACCTCCGTGACGAACACCGTGCCGTCCCGGACGGTGAAGCGGACGTTCCTGCCGTCGTAGCGCATTCCGTACACCCGCTCCGGGTCGTCCTGATACCGTGGGCGCGGATCGGCGGCCAGGGCGCTAAGCAAGCCCTGCCGCTCTCCGGCATCAAAACGGGCCAGCAGCTCCGGCGGGAAGTCCACCGTCAGCCGCTCCCCGGCATCGCCGCCGGTGAAGCCGCCGGAGGCGTCGGGGTAGCTGTCGGCGTAGGCCAAATAGGGCTTGATGTCGAAGATGGGCGTGCCGCTGACCATGTCCGCGCCGCGGACGTACAGCACCGGGCCGTCCGGCTCGTCCAGCGACACCCGCTCCAGCTCCACGGCGGACAGCCCCAGCCCGTTGGGGCGGAAGGGCGAACGGGTGGCGAACACGCCCATGCGCTGGTTGCCGCCCAGCCGGGGCGGGCGCACCGTGGGCGACCAGGTCTGCCGCAGGGCGCGGTCGAACTGCCAGATCAGCCACACGTGGGAGAAGTCCTCCAGTCCCCGCACCGCCTCCGGGTCGCGGAAGGCAGGCTCGAACACGATGCGGCCCGGACAGTCGGCGATGCCGCTTTGGCGCGGCACGCCGAACTTCTCGCCGAAGGGCGTTTCGATGCGGGCGATGGGCGTGATGTCCGCCATGGTCAATACTCCCGGCGGCCCGTGTCGGTCAGGTGGGCGGTGATGTCCTTGGGCAGGCGCACCAGCCGCACGATCTCACCGGCCACGATGACCGCCATGCCCGCCACGATGACCCAAATATTTTTCAGGGTGCTGGCGCTGAAGAACATGACCAGCAGCACCAGCAGCAGCGCCATGCTGATGCGCCCGTTGACCTCCTCCGTCTGCCGCAGGGCCTCGTCCTTCTCGTAGATGACCTTGTTATACACGAACAGGTTCTTCGCCGCCGCGTTCTGATACAGCGTCTTGGTGAAATACTGCCACCGGGTCAGGGGTACGGTGGCCTCTCTGGGAGCACTGCTCATACCGTCTCCTCCGTTTCCGTCTTTTCCTCCGGGTCGGCCAGGGCCAGGGAGATGACCCGGTCGCCCTCCTCCTTGAAGCGCATGACGATGACGCCCTGGGTGGCGCGGCCCGCGATGCGGATGCTGTCCACCGGCGTGCGGATCAGGATGCCCGCCGCCGTCACCAGCAGCAGATCCTCCGTGCCGTCCACCAGCTTCATGCCCACCACGCAGCCGGTCTTGTCCGTGACCATGTAGTTGCGGATGCCCAGGCCGCCGCGGTTGGTGATGCGGTATTCCTCGATGGGGGTGCGCTTGCCGTAGCCCTTTTCGGTGATGGACAGCACCGTCTTGCCTGCGTCTGCCCGTGCCGCGCCGATGACGTAGTCGCCGTCACGCAGCCGGATGCCCCGCACGCCCACGGCGGTGCGGCCCATGGGCCGCACGTCCGTCTCGTCGAAGCACACCGCCTGGCCGTCGTGGGTGGCGATGAGCACCCGGTCGCTGCCCCGGGTCTCCACCACGGAGATCAGCTCGTCGCCCTCGTCCAGCGTCAGGGCGCGGATGCCGTTGTTCCGCAGGTTCTTCAGGGCGCTGACCTCCAGCCGCTTCACCGTGCCGTTCCGGGTGGTCATGAACAGGTAGAGCTGCTCGTCTCCCGTCTCCCGGAAGTGG
>USNH01000218.1 GCA_900556015.1 uncultured Eubacteriales bacterium
ACAGTCTTGCCGGTGGGCTGCTGCTCCAGTACGTCCGCCACGCTGTCCACGGACTATGTGGCGAAGTGCGTCACCATCGCAGGCGGAGACTATGTCTCCTTCGATGAATCGGCGGAGGACAACGCCCAGTCCACCATCAACATTCAGATGGAATCCTTCTACCACGGTGCAGTGGACGCCGATGTGCTGATCTACAACAGCATCATCGATGGTGAGCTGCACACGCTGGACGAATTGGTGGCACTGGATCCACTGATGGCCGACTTCAAGGCCGTCAAGAGCGGTAATGTGTGGTGCCTGACCAAAAACTTCTATCAGGAGTCGCTGGAGCTGAGCGATCTCATTCTGGACGTGAACCATGCGTTGAACGACGCGCCGGATACGGCTTTTCACTTTCTGACACGGATGAAGTGAGCGTTTTTTACATCATAAGGAGGAGCGGCATGAAGAACACCCGAACACTTCGCATCTGGGGAGGCTTTTGGCTGCTCCTCCTGCTTTTGTTTGTATTTATACTCTGGAACATATTCGCGGGAAGCGTCTCTCTTTCCGCGTCTGATATATGGCGGATACTGCTGGGCGGCGATGTGGGCTTTACACAGAGCCAGATCATCGTAAAGATCCGTCTGCCCCGGCTTCTGTCGGCGCTGATCCTGGGCGGGGCGCTGTCCCTGTCCGGCTATCTGCTGCAAACCTTCTTCCACAACCCCATCGCAGGCCCCTTCGTGCTGGGCATCTCCTCCGGCGCGAAGATGACGGTGTGCGTGGCCATGCTGGCACTGCTGAGCCGTGGCAAGACCACCTCCTCCGCCATCCTCATCGCGGCGGCCTTCGTGGGCGCCATGGTATCCATGGGCTTCGTGCTGCTGATCTCCCAGCGGGTCAAGCGCATGAGCCTGCTGGTGGTCTGCGGCGTGATGATCGGCTATATCTGCTCGGCGCTGACGGATTTTCTCGTGACCTTTGCCGACGATTCCAGCATCGTGAATCTGCACAACTGGTCTCTCGGCTCCTTCTCCGGCATGAGCTGGGACAACGTAAAGACTATGGCCGTTGTCTGCGGCATCACGCTGCTGCTGACCTTCCTGCTTTCCAAGCCCATCCGGGCGTACCAGTTGGGCGAGGTCTACGCCCAGAATATGGGCGTCCCCCTGCGGGCCTTTCGGACGGCGCTGATCCTGTTGTCCAGTGTGCTGTCCGCCTGCGTCACGGCCTTTGCCGGCCCTATCTCCTTTGTTGGCATCGCAGTGCCGCACCTGATGAAATCCCTGTTCAAATCGGCGGAGCCGCTGTGTATGATCCCGGCCTGCTTCCTGGGCGGCGGCGTGTTCTGCCTGTTCTGCGACCTTATCGCCCGCACCGCCTTTGCCCCCACGGAGGTGAGCATCAGCTCCGTCACGGCGGTATTCGGCGCACCCATCGTGATCTACATGATGATCCACAGAAAGGCGGCGTGAGTATGGCATATCTAGAAACAAAAGACCTGTCCGTGGGCTACCACGGCAAGCCGCTGATCGAGGACATCGCCCTCCATGTGCAGCGGGGCAGGATCGTCACGCTGATAGGCCCCAACGGCTCGGGAAAATCCACCATATTGAAAACCATTATCGGCCAGCTCTCCAAGGTGTCCGGCACGGTGTTTTTGGACGGGAAGGCCATGGAGGCGCGCAGCCGCAACGAGATTGCCCGGCGCATGGCCATTCTGATGACGGCGCGCATAGAGCCGGAGCTGATGACCTGCCGGGACGTGGTGAGCAGTGGCCGCTATCCCTACACAGGCAAACTGGGAATCCTCACATCGGAGGACCGGGCCATTGTGGAGCGCTCCTTGGAGCAGGTAGGCGGGCTGGACTTTGCCGACCGGCCCTTTGCCAACATCAGCGATGGCCAGCGCCAGCGGATCCTGCTGGCCCGGGCGCTGTGTCAGGAGCCGGAGATCATCGTGCTGGACGAGCCCACCAGCTTTCTGGACATCCGCTATAAGCTGGAGCTGCTGACAGTGCTCAAGCGCATGGTGCGGGAAAACGATCTGGCGGTGTTGCTGTCGCTCCACGAGCTGGAGCTGGCAGAGCGCATCTCCGATACCGTGGTGTGCGTGGCGGGCGACAGGATCGACCGCATCGGCCCGCCGGAGGAGATCTTCACCCGCGCATATATCGCAAAGCTGTACCAGATGGAGCACGGGAAATACGACCCCTGCTTCGACAGTCTGGAATTCGTGCCGTAAGGAGTAGCGACATGGAAAAACAGGGTGTTTTTTACGCCGTCAGCGTGGGCCCCGGCAACCCGGAGCTGCTGACCCGGCAGGCGTGCCGGGTGCTGGAGGCGTGTGACGTTATCGCGGCTCCCCGGATGAAGTCCGGGCGGATGCTGGCGCTGGACATCGCCGGAGGCGCGGTGGATATGCGGGGAAAGACCATATTGCCGCTGGATTTTACCATGGAGCGAAGTGAGGCGGTACGCGAGGATAGCTACCGCACGGCGGTAGCCGCTATCAAAGCAGAGCTGTCGGCGGGACGGGATGTGGCCATGGTCAATCTGGGCGACGTATCCGTGTACGCCACTGCCTACTATATTTTGGAGCGCATCCGCTCTGACGGGTTTGAGACGGTGATGTGTCCCGGTGTCACCAGCTTCTGCGCCGTGGCGGCGCGGCTGGGGCGCAGTCTCACCCGTATGGATGAGCCGCTCCACATCCTGCCGGGCAGTGCCGAGCTGGACAGCGCGCTGGCGCTGCCGGGAACGAAGGTCATCATGAAGTCCGGGAGAGCCATCCGCGAGACGGTGGACGCGCTGGAAAGGCACGGTCTTGCAGCGCGTGCCGGGATGGTGGCAGATTGCGGACTGGAAACAGAGCAGGTCTATACCGACCTGCGGCAGCTGCCGGAGGAGATCAGCTATTTTGCCACCATCGTGGCGGATTGAGAGGACGCTATGCAGAGACGAGTGCCCCGGCTGGTGCTGGCCGGAACCAACAGCGGCTGCGGCAAGACCACCGTCACCT
>USNH01000219.1 GCA_900556015.1 uncultured Eubacteriales bacterium
ATGTATCTGCACTCCCCGGATTTCCAGCAGGGCGGCATGGTCAATGTGAAGTTCCATGTAGATAAGACCACCAGCACCGCCACCCATCTGGATGTGGTGGCCTACTTCGCCGCCGGTGATACGTACCAGAAGGGCGACAACTTCTACTTTACCGTTTACGACGGCGGCAGCGAGGGCCGGGAACCCCACGCCGTGGCCATTCAGCCCCGCACCTACGTCCCTGTTCGGACGCTGACCGCCGCCGATGGCGAGGTGGCCCGCATCTCCGCCGTGGGCATCACCACGGGCAACGCCTCCCCTGACCGGGAGCTGAACGCGCAGGAGCTGACGCTGCACTATGCCGACGGCACCTCCTATGTGGTGACCAGCGAGAGCCAAAACCTGATGAACTGGGTGCTGGGCTATATCTACGGCGACGGCGAGACCGCCCCCTTCGCTCACACGGTATTCATCTTCAACCGTCTGGTGGATGTGGACACCGTGACCTCCGTCACGCTGGAGGGCCGGGTCTACAACCCGGACACCGAACGAGGCGAGACGGTGCAGCACACGTATACGCCTTGAGGAGGCAATAGGACGGCTTTGGGATTCCGCCCCTGTCCGCTCCCTGCACCTATGAAAAAAGACCGCCGGAAGGCGGTCTTTTTTTATGCATTTTGTGCCGCTTACAGCACCTTGCTGAGGAAGTCCTGCAGGCGGGGATCGTGGGGATGGTCAAAGATGTCGGCGGGCGTGCCCTCCTCCAAGATCTTGCCGTCGGCCATGAACACCACCCGGTCGGCCACCTCGCGGGCGAAGCCCATCTCGTGGGTGACGACGGCCATGGTCATGCCGTCCTTGGCCAGGTCACGCATCAGATCCAGCACCTCGCCCACCATCTCCGGGTCGAGGGCGGAGGTGGGCTCGTCAAAGAGCATGACCTCCGGGTTCATGGCCAGCGCCCGGACGATGGCGATACGCTGCTTCTGGCCGCCGGAGAGCATATTGGGGTACTCCGCGGCCTTGTCGGCAAGGCCGATGCGCTCCAGCAGCGCCCGGGCCTGGGCCTCCGCCTCGGCAGGGGTCTTTTTCTTCAGCGTCACCGGGGCGAGGGTGATGTTTTGCAGGACGGTCTTGTGGGGGAACAGGTTGAAGTGCTGGAACACCATGCCCATCTTCTGACGGTGCTGGTCGATGTTCACCTGCCTGCTGGCCAGGTCCACACCGTCGAAGTAGATCGCGCCGGAGGTGGGCTCCTCCAGCAGGTTCAGGCTGCGGAGCAGCGTGGACTTGCCGCTGCCGGACGGGCCGATGATGGCCACCACCTCGCCCCTGCGGATGTCCAGGCTGCAATCGTTCAGCGCGTGGACAGCGCCGTGGTTGTACTCCTTGACCAGATGCTGCACGGAGACGAGGACTTTACTGCTTGTCGCCACGGCGCATTCTCCTTTCTATGGCCTCGATGGCTTTGGAGGCGGGATAGTTGATGCAGAAATAGACCAGCGCGGCCAGCGTGTAGGGCGCCAGTGAGATGCCGGTAGAGCCGGCGATGGTCTTGGCGGCGAACATGATCTCCGCCATGCCCAGCATGGAGCAGATGGAGCTCTCCTTGACCATGGTGACGATCTCGTTGGCCAGGGCGGGCAGCACGTTCTTGATGGCCTGGGGCAGCACCACCAAACGCATGGACTGCCAGCTGCTGAGGCCCAGGGAGCGGGCCGCCTCCGTCTGTCCCTTGTCCACGGCCAGGATACCGGCCCGGAATATCTCCGCCACATAGGCTGAGCTGTTCAGTGCCAGGGCCACCACGCCGGGGACGAACCGGCTGATGTCCACGAAGCCGAACAGGCTGATCCGGGGCAGGGATATGGCGTAGAACAGGCCGAAGTAGATAATGGACAGCTGCACCAGCATGGGGGTGGAGCGGAACACGGCGATGTACGCCCCGGCAAACCACTTGACGGGCTTGACCTTACTCAAACGCATCATGGCCAGCAGCAGGGCGGGGATCACCGCCAGCAGCACGGACACCACCGCCAGCAGCAGCGTGTACTCGATGCCGCGGACGAAGGCCACGCCATATTTGGGCAGGAAGGAGAAGTTGAAGAAGTCGGAGGGGCGCATATCCGTAAACAGGCTGCTCCACCACATACGCGGTCAGTCCTTTCTCATGTAAGCTCGGTGCGGAGACACGCGAAGTGCAAAGTCGCGGGGCGGCTTTGCACTGGCGTTTTATGTAAGGGAGAGAATTAGTCGGCGGAAACTTCCACAGCCACATCGGCCAGGGCGTCAGCATCGGCGATGAAGGTCTCGATCTTGTTCTCGGAGGCCATCTTGGCCAGGGCGGCGTTGATGCCGTCCAGCAGGCCCTTGGGGTCACCCTTGGCCACGGCGATGCAGTAGGGCTCGGCGGCGGGCAGCTCGGAGGAGGCGTCAGCGATGACCAGGTCGGGGTTGGCAGCGGCGTACTGCTCCGCCACACCGCCGTCCACCAGGATGGCGTCCACCTTGTCATACACCAGCTCGTTCACCAGGTCCAGCACAGAGGACAGGGCCACGGGGGTCACGCCCTCGATGGTGTTGACCATGTCCAGCTTGGTGGTGGCGGTCTGCGCGCCCACGGACTTGCCGTTGAAGTCGGCCAGCGTCTTGTACTGGTCAGCCACGTCGGCCTTCACCAGGATGGCGGGAGGCGTATCGCTGTAATAGCCGTTGGAGAAGTCGGCATTCTCCAGCCGGTCGGGAGTGGCCTCCATGGCGGACAGCACCATGTCGAAATCACCCTTGTCCAGGGAGGTCAGCAGGTTGTCGAAGCTCATGTTCTCCACCTGCAGGGTCAGGCCCAGCTCGTCGGCCACGTACTGGGCCACGGAGATGTCGATGCCGCCGTAGACCAGCTCGCCGCTCTCATCGGGATACATGAACTCAAAGGGGGCATAGTCGGCGGAGACGCCCACCACCAGGGTGGTCTTGGCGGGCTCGGCGCCATTGTCGCCGTCGGTATCGGGTGTGTCATTCTGCTTG
>USNH01000220.1 GCA_900556015.1 uncultured Eubacteriales bacterium
GCATCGGTCAGAGCCTGGGCCGGGGCACGATATTGTCCATGGCGCTGGTGCTGTTCGTCCTGCCGCAGATCCTGCTCATCGGCAGCAAGGCGGTGGACGCCACCTCCTTCGCCGTGCCCAAGGTCATCCACCGCCGCGAGCTCAGTGGCCGGGTGATGGTCAACGGCGTAGTCACTGGCGAGATACACGGCACTGTCAACGGCATTATGCGGGCCACCGTGGACGGTGACGTGGATCTGAACCTGATCTCCGGCGACATCACCAACGCCGACCGGGAGAAAATGATACCCGCCCACACAGGAGAGGAGGCCGAACATGAACACCAAGCGTAATACGTGCCGCCATGCCGCTTCTTTTCTGCTGGCGCTGCTGCTCTCCCTGACGCTCTGTGCTCCGGCTCTGGCCGCCGAAAAGGAAGTCGAGCTCTCCACCGCCGATGAGCTGATCGCCTTCGCCGAAAAATGCTCCTACGATGCCTATTCCGCCGGACTTTCCGTCCGCCTGCTCAACGACATCGACCTGGATGGCGCGGCGGTGTCCATCCCTGTTTTCCTCGGCACATTTGACGGGCAAAACCACCGCATCACCGGCCTCGCGCTCACCGGCAGCGCCAGCATCTACGGTTTCTTCAGCCAGATCGCCAGCGGCGCGGTCGTCCGGGATCTGACGGTGGAGGGCAAGGTCACGCCCGCCGGCACACAGAGCCGGGTCGGCGGTATCGCCGGGGAAAACTACGGCAGTATCTCCGGCTGCCGCTTCACCGGCACAGTCACCGGCACTGACAACGTTGGCCTGCTGGCGGGCTATAACGGCAGCAGCGGACTTATCGAGAACAGCGCCGCTGATGGTGTGGTACACGCCACCACCTCTGTTGGCGGCATTGCCGGACAGAATTACGGCAGCATCCGCGGCTGCACCAGCACCGCCGCCGTCAATACCTCCGTCAGCGACAGCGAACTCAGCACCGCCGACCTGGAGAGCAGCGTCTACGACCTGCTGAAACAGCAGCAGACCACCGAAACCGGCGTCAACACCGACGCGGGCGGCATCGCGGGCTACTCCACCGGCGTCATCGACAGCTGCACCAACGAGGGCAGCGTGGGGTATCCCCATGTGGGCTACAACGTGGGCGGCATCGTGGGCCGTCAGGACGGCCTTGTCACAAACTGTGTCAACCGGGGCTTCGTCCAGGGCCGCAAGGACGTGGGCGGCATCGTGGGCCAAATGATCCCGGACATCACCATTCAGGCCGGCCCTGACCGTGTGGCCCAGCTCCGCACGGAGCTGTCCACGCTGGCCGAATTGACCGAGCGCACCAACAACGACCTGACGGATGCCTCAGACACCGTGACCACTCGCGTCGGCAACATCAACAATTACGCCAACAGCGCCGAGAGCACCGTCAAAGGCCTGGTGGACGACCTGAACAGCGACATGACCTACGATGACCTGAAGGCGTGGCTGGACAAGGTCAACGAAAGCGCCGACAGCATCCATGGCTACCTTACTGGCATCAACGGCGAGATGGATGCCCTGGTGAAGGACATTTCCAACGCCAGCGCGTCGCTGTCCTCCGACCTCCGTGCCGTCAGCGGTCAGCTCAACACCACCATGGATCTGTTTCTCACACTGATCGATGAGGTCACGGACACCAGCTCCGCCGTGGTGCAGGACGTGTCCGAGGACACGCTTTACAGCGCCAAGCGCGGCAAGGCCGCGGACTGCGTCAACCACGGCGCGGTGGAGGGCGACCGCAACGTGGGCGGCATCGCCGGTGCGCTGGCCATCGAGTACGACTACGACCGGGAGGACGATCTGTTCCCCGCCGGAAGCCGCACCGTAAAATACACCTATCTGACCCGCGCCATCCTGCTGGAGTGCCAGAATTATGGTGCTGTCACCGCCAAGAAGAGCTGTGCCGGCGGTGTGGCGGGCCGAATGGATCTAGGCACGGTCTACGGCTGCGGCGGCTGGGGCACTGTGAGCATTGAAAGCGGCGACTACGCCGGCGGCGTGGCAGGGCTGTCCCTCACCTCCGTCCGCCGCAGCTACGCCAAATGCACGCTCTCCGGCAGCCGATACATCGGCGGTGTGGTGGGATCGGGCTGTAACGTCACCGACTGCATCGCCATGCCGAAGGTCACCGCCGCCACCCAGCTTTCCGGCGGCATCGCCGGGGAGATCACCGGGGCATATAGCGGCAACCTCTTTGTGTCCGACTCGCTGGCGGGCGTAGACCGTGTCAGCTATCAGGACAAGGCCGAGCCTATCTCCTACCGGCAGCTGCTGGCCCGCACCGACATCCCCGATGACTTCCGCACCCTGACGCTGACCTTCGTGGCGGACGGCAAAACGCTGCGGACGCTTACCTTCCCCTACGGCGCATCTTTCAATGTGAGCTTCTATCCTCAAGCCCCCGCCAAGGACGGCTGTTACGTTCGCTGGGACATCCCCACCCTGGATCACCTGACCTTTGATACCGTTGTCACCGCCGTCTACGAGCCCTACATCACCACGCTGTCCTGGGCCACCTCCCGGGATG
The DNA here is from genome assembly GCA_900556015.1 of uncultured Eubacteriales bacterium. The sequence continues at coordinate 2,543 of USNH01000220.1, forward strand.
GCCGCGCCGTGCTGCTGGTCGAGGGACAGTTCTGCGAGGGCGACCGGCTTCGCGTCATCGGCGCGTCCGTTCCAGAGGAGCTTTCCAGTGAAGGCGTCGGCAGCTATCACCTTACCATCCCCGAAGGCACCTCCCATACCCACACCGTCCGCTGGCTGCTCCCGGAGGACGCGCCCCGCCGCATGACGGTCTATGTCAACAGCGGCAGCGGCTGGCAGCGTGTGTCCCACCAGGTCTCCGGCAGCTACCTGTGCTTCCAAATGTCCGACAGCGGCCAGTTTGCCGTGGTGCGGGACGAGAGCATCCCCGTCCGCGTTTGGATCATCTCCGGCATAGCCGCCGCGCTGACCCTCTGCGCCGTCCTCAGTATACACCAGCTCCGCAAAAAGCGGAAAAATAAGTCTCAGGCGTGAGCCCGAGACTTCTCAGGCTGTCGAAAAAGCCTTTGGCTTTTCGACA
>USNH01000221.1 GCA_900556015.1 uncultured Eubacteriales bacterium
TAGGGCGGAGCCCTGAATGACTTTTGCCTACTTTTCTTCATAGAAAAGTAGGGCCCCGGCGGCGAGCCGTACAGGCCGTCACCCTGCGGTGACTCCGCGACGCCGATAGGCGACTACAAACTGGGCCCCGGCGGTAGCCGTGCAATTTATGCCTCTGCAAAAAGGCCGCACAGCCCCGGCCGTAAAGGACACAAAATGAAAATTGACATATAAGAAAACAGTAGAATTCACGAGAAAACGAGAGGAAATGAAAGAACGCTATATTATAAATTAAAAAATAAGAAAAACGCCTTGACACCGGCACAGCCCCCCGCTATAATAATCATTGTCGCTTTGTATCTGCGCCTGTTATACAGGGGGCGCTAAAAGAAAGCTAACAAATATTCAGGAGGAAAAAGATATGTCCACTACCATGGCAAAGCCCGGCATGGAACGCAAATGGTACATCATCGATGCGGCCGGCAAGCCCCTGGGCAAGACCGCCGTCATCGTCGCCGACCTGCTGCGCGGCAAGGGCAAAGTCACCTATACTCCCCACGCCGACTGCGGTGACAACGTCATCGTTATCAACGCCGGCAAGGCCGTTCTGACCGGCAACAAGATGGAGCAGAAGTACTATCGCACCCACTCCGGCTGGGTGGGCGGTCTGAAGGAGACCAAGTACCGCATCCTGATGCAGGACAAGCCCGAGCTGGCCATGCGCGTGGCCGTCCGCGGCATGATGCCCCGCAACATCGTCACCAAGGACTCCCTGAAGCGTCTGCACATTTACGCCGGCGAGCAGCATGACCATGCGGCTCAGAAGCCCGAGCTGGTCAAGTAAGGAGGAAAAGAAGAATGTATCAGTCCAAGAACCCCTACAAGTACGGCACTGGCCGCCGCAAGTCCTCCGTGGCCCGCGTGCATCTGTTTGAGAACGGCACCGGCGCGATCACCATCAATGGCCGCGACATCGATGAGTATTTCGGCCTGGAGACCCTGAAGATGGTCGTCCGTCAGCCCCTGAACGCCACCAACACCCTGGGCAAGGTGGACATCGTTGCCACCGTCGAGGGCGGCGGCGTGTCCGGCCAGGCCGGCGCTCTGCGCCACGGCATCAGCCGCGCCCTGCTGCTGGTGAACCCCGAGTACCGCGCCATTCTGAAGAAGGCCGGTTTCCTGACCCGCGATCCTCGTATGAAGGAGCGCAAGAAGTACGGTCTGAAGGCCGCCCGTCGCGCACCTCAGTTCTCCAAGCGCTGAGTTTACCCTTTCAGCAAGCACCCACTTCGGTGGGTGCTTGTTTTTTTCTGTCCGCAGAGATACCGCGCCCGCGGGCGCGGCGGGCAAAACAGCGGCGGGCGCTGTGCGCCCGCCGCCGGTTTTTCTTATCGCATTGTCTCCAGCTGCGCCATGGTGGGCATGCCGCTGATCGCGCCCAGGTGGCCCACGCAGTACGCGCCCACCCGGTTGCCGAAAGCCAGGCAGTCCGCCAGCATCTCCGCCGACTGCGCCGCCATGGGATAACCCTGCCGGAGCAGGCGGTACAAAAAGCCGCCCCAAAACGCATCGCCCGCGCCGGTGGCGTCCACCGCCGCGGCGGGCACGCCCGGCGCTTGCACCAACTGACCGCCGCTGAGAGCCATCGCGCCGTCCTTGCCCAGCGTCACCACCGCCGTTTTGACACCCCGTCCGGCCAGCACCTCCAGCGCGTCCTGAGGGCGCGCCTTGCCCGTGACCAGCGCCGTCTCCTCATCGGACAGCTTCACGTAGTCCGCCAGCGCCAGCAGGCGCTCCGTCTGGCGGAGGAAGTCCCCCTCACCGCGCCACAGGGAGGCACGGTAGTTGGGGTCTAAGGCGATATACGCGCCGGCGGCCTTGGCGGCCTCGATGCAGCGGAGCTGGGTCGTCCGCATAGGCTCATCGGTCATGCCCAGCGTGCCCACAGCCAGCACCCGCGTGTCCGTCAGCAGGGGCTGGGGCACTTCCTCCCAGCGCAGGCCGGTGTCCGCCGCGTCGTGGCGGGCGAAGGAAAACGACCGTTCGCCGTTTTCCGCCAGCTTGACGAAGGCCAGGGTGGTGAACCGCTCCGCGTCTGTGGCCAGGCCGGACACGTCCACGCCGGCCTCTTGCAGCGTTTGGCGCAGGAACGCGCCGTGCATATCCGCGCCCACCTTGCCCACAAAGGCCGCACGGCCACCCAGCCGGGCCACTGCCGCGGCCACGTTGGCCACCGCGCCGCCGGGGTTTTGGGCAAACAGCCGTGTGCCGGCATCGGAAAAGCCCCATTCGGTGAAGTCGATCAGTATCTCACCCAGGGCGGTCACATCAAATCGTTTCTCTGTCATGTTTTTCTCCTCACTGGTCCGTCAGCAGCGTGACGCGGAACACGTGGTCCGCCTCCGTGGTATAGTGGAACACCGCCTTATACCGCTCACAGAACGCCTGCACGCTTTGCAGGCCGAAGCCGTGCTTCTCGCCCTGGGTGGTCTGCGGCAATCCCGTCTGCGGTGAAATGGTGATCTCGCCGGCGTAGGTGACCTGGGGCAGGTGCAGCTTCTCAGCGATCTGGGGGCCGACCTGAGCGGTATCACCGTCGATGGCCTGACGGCCACAGAAAACGATGTCCTCGGGGCCGACGCCGATCTTGTTGACGGCAGCAGCCAGGATCTGGCTGGTTGCAAAGGTATCGGAACCGCCGAACTCACGGCCGGAAACCAGAACAGCCTTATCAGCGCCGCGGGCCAGCAGCTCACGCAGCATGCCCTCTGCCGGCGGGGGACCCATGGTGACCACGACAACTTCGCAGCCAGTCTGATCCTTCAGACGCAGAGCAGCCTCAACAGCAGCCAGGTCATCGGGGTTGGTGATGGTGGCCATGGACGCACGGTCCAGGGTGCCGTTCTCGTTCACCGCAACCTTACCGGAGGTATCGGGAACCTGTTTCACACAAACAATTGCTTTCATCTCGTTTTGCCTCCTTACTTCAGCAGATCGCCGGAAATAACCATCATCTGC
>USNH01000222.1 GCA_900556015.1 uncultured Eubacteriales bacterium
AGCCCATGGCTTTTGGAGGTTGTCCTTTGCCGCAATTGACAAATACGGCTGTCCCATGGTATAATAAAACTCCAAAATAAGTGTGGATTTTTCTGGAGCATCGCCTCCATTTTTCGCCACGCATCCGACAGGGTGTGCGGCGTTTTTTATTAGGAGGAACGACGGATGAACATATTTTACCAACTCATCGGGTTCGGCGCACTGATCGCCATGGGTCTCAGCTACTGGCAGAATGACAAGCGTACCATCTTGCTGTGGCAGGTGGTGGCCAACCTGATCTTCGCCATCCACTACACACTGCTCCACGCACGCTCCGGCGCACTGTGCAGCTTTTTCCAGATTGTCGTGCTGCTGCTTTTCCTATTGCAGGAGAAATTCAACTGGAGTAAACTGGTCACCGCGATACCCATCGTGGCAGTATTTCTGCTGATTGCCGTGGTGACCTATGAGACGCCAGTGACGGTACTGCCCATCGTGGCATCGTTGGCGGCGTTGCTGCCGTTCTTCCAGTCCAGGCGGCGGGTGATACAGGTGGCGGGCATTGCCAGCGGCCTGTCGTGGCTGGTGTATGTCATTGCGGTACGGTCGTATTCCGGCATGGTGACAGAGTCGGTACTGACCATCATCACGGCGGCGTCCCTGCTGAAGAAGGAATCCAGAAAGTCCTGAACGGACAGACCCCCGGCACATTGTGCCGGGGGAGTCTGCCGAAGGGGTGCGCCGCGTCAGGCGTAGTGCTTCAGACCCTGCGCCATGGATGAGGCGGTGCAGCGGCGGGCATGGCAGGAGAGCGTGTCACGTTTCTCTCCGCCGCACCGGGTGGCTGCTATCAGCGCGGCCAGTCTCCGCTTGCGGGGGACTGAGGGAGTATCCTGTTTCATTTGCTTTGCCATGGAATATACCTCCGTTCGTTTTACTACCGCTATCATAAAACAACGGAAGGTCTGTTCCATTGGCAAAAATAAATGAACATTTCTAAGAAAATCGTGATAGTATCACAAGGGGGCAGAAGCCATGACATCACAGCACACAGCGGACTATCCCACACTGCAGGAGGTGCTGCGCCTGCCCGTGTTCGCGGGCTGCACGGTCTGCGGCGGCGCGGCGGGACTTGGCCGTAGGGTCAGCGGTGTCAATCTGACGGACACACCGGACTATGCGCGCTGGCTGGCGCAGGGAGAACTGCTCATCACCACGGGCTTTGCCATCGCAGACGATCCGCAGGCCGTGGATGCGCTGCTGCCCACGGCGGCAGAAAAAGGCCTGTCCGGCGTGGGTATCAAGCCGGGGCGCTACCTGTCCAGCCCCCTGCCGGCGGCGCTGGCGGAGAAGGCTGACCGACTGGGACTGCCGCTGCTCCAACTGCCGACCGATATACGCTTTGCCGAGTTGGCCGATGCGGTGTCCCGCGAGATCGCACGGCGGCGAATACCGGCGGAGCAGGAGCGGCAGCTGGCCGTACTACTGCACCATCTCATCTCTGGCGCGCCGCTGAGCGAAGCGATGGAGCGTCAGGCGGCGGAGTCCGGTATCCATTTGGAATGTCCGCATATCCTGATGTGGATACGGGCTGATGCGCCGGAGTTGCAGCGGCGCTCTTGGCTGCACGAGGTAGAAGAGCGCTGCCGGGCGTTGGGCGCGGACATATGGGGCGCACTGTCGGAGGATGGCTTCCTGCTGGCGCTGGAGGCGGACGACCTGTTCGCGCTGGAGATGCCGCTGTGGCAGGAGATGGCGGACTTTGCCGCCGTCCACGGCGTTATCTGCGGCATCAGCCGCCCCTACGGCGGTACGGTGGGCTTTCAGAAAGCAGACCGCAGCGCCCGTGCGGCGCTCCACATGGCGGCGCGATCGGAAGCACCCTGCGTGACAGACGACCCAGCGGGGGTGGTACGGCTGCTGGAGGAATCCTCCCCGGCGGAAACGGACGCCTATATCCATCGGCAGCTGGGAACGCTCCTGCGGCAGCCAGAGCCGCGGCGGCAAGAGCTGCTGGACACGCTGGTGAGCTGGCTGCGCTGCATGGGCAACCAGCGCCGGATGGCACGGGAGCTGCACCTGCACTACAACACCGTGAGTTACCGCCTCCAGCAGCTATGGATGCTGCTGGAGGCCGATCCGATCGATCCGATGAAGCGATTGGCATTGGAAACGGCCCTGTATCTGTACCGATACAGGCGCACATAAAGGAGTGACTGATCATGGATAAGAGCAGGACGAGCGGTGAATGGGAACGGATGGTGTCGGGGCAGCTCTATACGCCTGTCAATCCGAAGATTGCCAGGCGGCACCGGGTTGGCATGCGCCGCTGTGACCGATTCAACCGCCTCCCGCTGTGGTGCACAAAGACCAAACAGCGTGCGCTGGAGCGCCTGATCCCCTCCGCAGAAGGAAAGAATTTCGAGGCGTTTGCACCCTTTTACTGCGAGTGCGGCGTGAATATTTATGTGGGGCGGAACTGTTTCATCAACTACAACAGCGTATTTTTGGATGTAGCGCCCATTGCGCCGGAGACATATCAGAACCTGATATGCCTCCGCATGGAGACCATCGGAAAAGTCACCGGCGTGTTTGATCTGGATTTTGACAAGCGGGAGTTTTCGGCTGTTCACATTATGGACGGTTGGACAACATGGGCGATGCGGGATGTGATCCCGTCTAAGAACAGTGGTGGCGGCTGAAGGATGAGATCGCCGGTTACTACGGACGGAACACGCCGCCCCATCAGCCGCTGGTACAGCAAAAGGATTTCCGTGCCATCAAGAACTTCATCATCCGTGAGGCAGAAACGATCCGTGAGCCTACGCCGGTGCAGATGAGTACAGATACCGAACAGAATGAGCCGCAGGAGTCTTCGGATGAAGCGCCGACCGCAGTGCAGCAGCCGCTGCCAGAGATGCCGAGAACCGCTCTACCAGCCGATGCGGTCATGCAGCTGCTCCTCCACATGAGTCGTATGTTCCGCGGCAATATGCCGGTCATCCCGCCTGCGCTG
>USNH01000223.1 GCA_900556015.1 uncultured Eubacteriales bacterium
GGGAGCGGGCCTTCTCCTCTGCAACAGCACGATCAGCCATCTGCGCCGCAGGCTGCGCGCCCTCCGGCTGAATGGCGATCAGGGGAAGAAGACCGAGACCATGAAAAAGGTGGTCTGGATATGCCTGGGAAACGGGTTTGCGTGGATATGGTGTAGCTATGTCCTCGCCTACCTGGGACGGGAGCAGATCGCGGAAACGCTGTCGTCGGTGGCCGTGAAGGAGATCATCGGCGTGGTGCTGGCATACGCCATCAAATCCGTCCTGGAAAACCTGAGCAAGAACAATCACTGGCCGGATAAGCCGGACCCCATCGCCCCGGCGGCGGAGGAGGAAACGGCGGACCAGCCAAGCAACGACCTGTAAGGAGGGCAAAAACGGAATGACTGAAAACCAGTTACGCCAGAAGGTCGTCAAGATCGCGGTGAGCTATCTCGGCTGCAAGGAAGCGGACGGGAGCCACCGGAAGATCATCGACCTGTACAACAGCCACAAGCCCCTTGCCAGAGGCTACGCCGTGAAGTATACGGACGCATGGTGCAGTACCTTTGCTTCCGCCGTCGCCATCGCCGCCGGGCTGACCGACATCATCCCGACGGAGTGCGGGTGCGAGAAGCACATCGCCCTGTTCAAGAAGCTGGGCGCGTGGGTGGAGAACGACGCCTATGTGCCGAAGCCCGGCGACTACATCTTCTACGACTGGCAGGACGGTGTGAACTATGCCACGACGGACGACACCGGGGCGGCGGACCATGTGGGCATCGTGACCGAGGTAAACGGCAGCACCATCACCGTGATCGAGGGCAACATGAGCGACGCCGTGGGGTATCGCCATATCGCCGTCAATGGCCGGTATATCCGGGGCTACGGCGTGCCGAAGTACGCCAGCAAGGCCACAGGGGCCGACGCCGGGACGACCGGCGGAGAGAGCGGCGGGACCAGCGATGCCGGAGCGGGCACCTGCAAGGTGGGCGACATCGTGAACTTCACCGGCGGGAAGCACTACACCAACGCAAACGCGGCCAACGGCACGGCCTGTAAGCCGGGCAAGGCCAAGGTCACGCAGGTGTACCAGCCGGGCAAGGCGAAGCATCCGTATCACCTTGTCGCCGTGAGCGGCGGCGGAAGCACCGTGTACGGCTGGGTGGACGCGGCGGACATCGGCGGCTCTGCCACCGGCGGGACGCGCACGCACACCGTCGTTCGCGGGGATACGCTGTGGGCACTGGCAAGTACCTATCTCGGAAGTGGGAGCCGCTACAAGGAGATCATGCGCCTGAATGGCCTGACTTCTGAGATCATCCATGTCGGGCAGGTGTTGAAGATGCCTGCCAAATAAGAGAGGAAGACGTTTATGGAACTGACGCTCAATATTTCGGCCATCGTCGCCATCATCGGCGCGCTGACCGTACTGACCAACATCATCGTGGAGGTCCTGAAACGGGCCACGTGGGAGAAGATGCCCACGAACCTGCTGGCGATCATCGTCGCCATGGTGCTGACGCTGGTGGCCTTCTTCGGGTATATGGCCTTCATGGGCTACGCCGTCATGTGGTATTACGTTGCCGCCGCCGTTGTGGTGGGCTTCGCGGTGGCCTACGCTGCCATGTTCGGCTTCGACAAGCTGAAAGAAGCGCTCGGTCAGATCAAGAAAAATAACGAATAAGTGAGAAATCCCCCGGCGGAGGTCCAGAGAACGGACATCTGCCGGGGGATTTTTGTTTAGGCGCGCCTGCTCAGGTACAGCACGTGCGAGATATAATATTCCAGAGTGAAATCGCTGTCCGCTGCGACGTTCTGCTCCATGGCTTCACGCATCGCGGCGGCGGTGCTGCCGTCGAAGTCGTCCATGGTGAACAGGTCCACAATGCCGGGGCACACGATCTGCTCCTGGCACACCTCCTTGAAGCGGGAGGCAAGCTCCGTGCGCTCCTGCTCCCCTCGCATCAGCCCGGCAATCAGGCAGGCCCGGAGGGTACGGCGGAAGTTTTCGGAGTTGCACAGCTCACGCATGGGGTAGCCCGCGAGAAAGTCAAGGCGGTGGAATGGAACATCATAGCTTGCGAAGATGGTGTGGGTCTTGCCGGAGGGGTGAACATAGCCCCACCGGCTGTCATAGTCACGGTATGCGGCGACGGCTCCGGGGTAGTCCGGCTCCTTCAAAGCCAGCGTGGCCCGGCGGATAGCCTCGGACAGGTTGACGCCGTGGGCCGCGATCAGCGCGGAACCGGAGGCGGTCAACTCCAACAGTCTGCGGCTGGGGCTGATACGGAAGCCGTCGGCCAGAAGCCGGGCGGCCTGCTGCTCCTTGGTGCCGCCGACCGAAAGGCCGCGCTTGCGCAGAAGCTCCTTCATGGCGTCCTTCGTGTAGAGCACGGAAAGCGTCTGACCTGCGTCCGCGTTCTGCACGAAGCCACGTCGGACCAGAACGCGCCGGACCTCTGCCTTACTGCCGAAGTCTGAGGCGTCCAGCACATCCGGCGTGAATGGGCGTGAGCGCTGTGGGTCCATGAAGCGGATGGTGTAGAAAACCGCCCTGGGGTCGCGGTGCTCGCCTGCCGCGATCTCTGAAAAGGCCGGAAGCACGGCGGGATACAGCAGATCGGCGGTGTGTGGGACGCTGCCGGAGCTGTTGACACGCGCCGGGGGCTTACGAAATGAGAATAGGCCCATGTTCTCCCCTCCACATTTTTTATATTTTTGCGCATTTATGGGATATTACCATAAGAATATCAGAGAATATGGTAAAGTCAAATAAAATATGGGAATATCACATAGCGAGGAGAGGCGAACACTTGAAGATCATCAATCTGGACGGACGGCGAAATGTATCTGGCGAGCGGGTCCGGCAAATGAGAACGAAGAAGCGTATGACACAGGCGGACTTGGCGGCGAAGGTGCAGACCACGGGCGTTATCCTGGTACAGGACGCCATAAGCCGCATCGAAAGTGGGAGCCGCATGGTGCAGGACTACGAGCTGCGCGCCCTGGCG
>USNH01000224.1 GCA_900556015.1 uncultured Eubacteriales bacterium
GCGGGAGAAGGCGGACGTTCTGAAGGAGCTGGAGGGCAGGAAGGTCAACGTCCAGCGCTCCAAGGGACTGGGCGAGAACGACCCGGAGATGATGTGGCTGACCACCATGAACCCGGAGACGCGGCGGCTCATCCGCGTGCTGCCGGAGGAGGCGGAGGAGACGGCCCGGGTCTTTGACCTGCTGCTGGGGGACAACCTGGCGGGGCGGAAGGACTATATCGCGGAGAACGGGCACAGGTATCTGGACATGATCGATGTGAGCTGACAAAGGCGCGCCTCTTGCGCCCTGCCATCGTCAGGGCGCAGAGCCACATACGCTAATCGACCCAAGGAGGTTACTATATATGTTTGACCAATCCCACATTCGCAATTTCTCCATCATCGCCCACATCGACCACGGGAAATCCACGCTGGCGGACCGGCTGCTGGAGAAGTGCCACGCCGTGCCGGAGCGGGAGATGGAGAACCAGCTGCTGGACAATATGGATCTGGAGCGGGAACGGGGCATCACCATCAAGTCACGGGCCGTGCGTATCTTCTACACCGCCGACGACGGGGAGGTGTACGCGCTGAACCTGATCGACACGCCGGGCCATGTGGACTTCAACTACGAGGTCAGCCGGTCGCTGGCCGCCTGCGAGGGCGCGCTGCTGGTGGTGGACGCTACCCAGGGCGTGGAGGCCCAGACGCTGGCCAACACGTATTTGGCCATGGATCACGACCTGGAGATCCTGCCGGTGTTCAACAAGATCGACCTGCCCGCCGCTGACCCGCTGAAGGCCAAGCAGGAGGTGGAGGACATCATCGGCCTGCCGGCGCTGGAAGCGCCGGAGATCTCCGCCAAGCTGGGCATCAACATCGAGGCGGTGCTGGAGGACGTGGTGCGGAACGTGCCCGCGCCCAAGGGCGATCCGAAAGCGCCGCTGCGGGCGCTGGTGTTCGACAGTCAGTACGACTCCTACGTGGGCGTGGTGGTGTATTTCCGCATCAAGGAGGGCACGCTGCGTAAGGGGCAGACCATCCGGCTGATGGCCACCGGGGCGGAGTACACCGTGCTGGAGTGCGGGTATCTCAAGCCCATCGGCAACGAGCCTACGGACGCTTTGCAGGCCGGCGAGGTGGGATATTTCACCGCCAGCATCAAGAACGTGAAGGACACCCAGGTGGGCGATACCGTCACCGACGCGGCGAACCCCGCCAGTGAGCCGCTGCCGGGCTACCGGCCCGCCCAGTCCATGGTGTACTGCGGCATTTACACCGAGGACGGCAGCAAGTATCCCGACCTGCGGGACGCGCTGGAGAAGCTCCAGCTCAATGACGCCAGCCTGACCTTCGAGCCGGAGAGCTCCGTGGCGCTGGGGTTTGGCTTCCGCTGCGGATTTTTGGGGATGCTCCACATGGAGATCATCCAGGAGCGGCTGGAGCGGGAGTTCAATCTCGATCTGGTGACCACGCTGCCCAGCGTCATCTACCACGTCTACAAGTCCGACGGCACCATGGTGAAGGTGGACAACCCCCACAACTACCCCGACCCCGGCACCATCGAGCACGCCGAAGAGCCGTATGTCAAGGTGTCCATCATCAGTCCCCAGGACTATGTGGGCAACATCATGCCCATGTGCCAGGACCGGCGGGGCGAGTTCAAGGATATGCAGTATCTGGACACGCATCTGGTGGAGCTGCACTATCAGATGCCGCTGAATGAGATCATCTACGATTTCTTCGACACGCTGAAGGCCAACACCAAGGGCTACGCCAGCCTGGACTATGAGCTGTCCGGCTACCGCACCAGCGATCTGGTGAAGGTGGATCTGCTGCTCAACGGCGACGGCGTGGACGCGCTGAGCTTCATCGCACACCGGGACAAGGCCTATGGCCGCGCCCGGCGGCTGTGCGAGAAGCTGAAGGAGAACATCCCCCGGCAGCTGTTTGAAGTGCCCATCCAGGCGGCCATCGGCGGGCGCATCATCGCCCGGGAGACGGTGAAGGCCATGCGGAAGGACGTGCTGGCCAAGTGCTACGGCGGCGACATCACGCGGAAGAAGAAGCTGCTGGAGAAGCAGAAGGAGGGCAAGAAGAAGATGCGTAACCTGGGCACGGTGCAAGTGCCTACGGAGGCGTTCATGGCCGTCCTCAAGCTGGACAGCGATTGATCTTCTTGCCCTCACCGCCGCCGGTGCGGTGTTTCCCACGGCTCACGCCTGTGCGCAACAGCGTCCGCATGAAAAAAGGACCGGCAGTTTGTGACTGCCGGCCAGGAAGCTCTATATGTTTACCGTCCTCTTAACGGGCAGCGGTTCACTTACGCCTCTGCCGGGCAGTCCGCCAGGGCCGCCTCGTCGGCGATGACGATGACATCCCGGTGGAGCTGCAGGATCGACGCCGGGACCTGAGGCGTCACGGGGCCGAAGAAGCTGTTCCGGATAGCCTCCGCCTTGTCCGCGCCGCTGGCGATCAGCAAGACCCGCTTGGCCTGCATAATGGCCTGCATACCCATGGAGTACGCCTGCCGGGGCACCTGCGCCTCGTTTTCAAAGAAACGGGTGTTGGCGGCGATGGTGCTCTCCGTCAGGGTCACCTGATGGGTGCCGCAGGCAAAGCAGCTGTCCGGCTCGTTGAAGCCAATGTGAGCGTTGCGGCCGATGCCCAGCAGCTGCAAGTCGATGCCGTTATGCTCCTCGATGATCCGGTCATACCGGGCGCACTCCAAAGCGCTGTCGGTCTGGGTGCCGTCCGGCAGAAAGCTTCTGTCCGCCGGGATATTGATATGGTCGAACAGATTCTCCCGCATGAAGCGGCGGTAGCTCTGGGGATGGTCCCCGGACAGGCCGCAGTATTCGTCCAGATTGATGGAAACCGCCTTCCCGAAATCCAGCTCGCCCTTCTGATACCACGCAACCAAATGGCGGTAGGTGCCGATGGGGGTGGAGCCGGTGGCAAGGCCCAGCACGCTCTTGGGGTTCAGGGACACCTGCG
>USNH01000225.1 GCA_900556015.1 uncultured Eubacteriales bacterium
ATGAAAAGAGCAGTGTATCCCGGCAGTTTTGACCCTGTGACCTACGGACATCTGGACGCGCTGACCGCCTCCGCTCAGTAACGCTACCTTTCTTTCTCCCCCCTCTCTCCGCGCTCCCCGTCCCGCAAGGGGCGGGGAACGCCGCGGAGAGCACTATTAGGCCGGGAGCAGGAAAAATATAAAGAAAAGAGGGCTCATCCGTGATCGAACTGAAGCACGTTAATAAAACATATACCTCCGGCACAGGCGGAGGAGTGGACGCTCTGAAGGATGTGTCCCTCACCATCGCGGACGGCGACATCTACGGCATCATCGGTATGTCCGGCGCGGGCAAGAGCACGCTGGTGCGCTGCATCAACCTGCTGGAGCGCCCCACCGGCGGCGAGATCATCGTGGACGGCCAGCGGCTGGACACCATGACCCCCGCCCAGCTCCGTGCCGCCCGCCGCGACATCACCATGATCTTCCAGCGCTTCAACCTGCTCATGCAGCGCACCTGCCTGCGGAACGTCTGCTTCCCCATGGAGATCTCCGGGGTGAAGCGGGCGGACGCGGAAAAGCGTGCCCACGAGCTTTTAGAGCTGGTGGGTCTGCCGGATAAGGCGGATGCCTATCCCGCCCAGCTGTCCGGCGGCCAGCAGCAGCGCGTGGCCATCGCCCGCGCCCTGGCCACCCAGCCCAAGGTGCTGTTGTGCGACGAGGCCACCAGCGCCCTTGACCCCAAGACCACCCGTCAGATCCTGGAGCTGATCCGCGACATCAACCAAAAGCTCCACATCACCGTGGTCATCATCACCCATCAGATGAGCGTGGTGAAGGAGGTCTGCTCCCACGTGGCCATTTTGGACGATGGCTGCGTGGCCGAGGAGGGTTTGGTGGGTACGGTGTTTGCCGCGCCCCGCTCTGAGGCGGGCCGCCGCCTGGTGTTCCCCGGCGGCGCGGACGCCCAGGTCTACAACCCGGAGGACGAGCGGCTGGTGCGCCTTGTGTTCAAGGACAGCCAGACCACCAGCATCCCCCTCATCGCCCGGCTGGCGTCAGAGGAGGGCATCCTCTGCAACGTCATCTCCGCCAGCACGCAGAAGCTGTCCGAGACCGTATACGGCAGCATGATGCTGGGCATTCCCAGCAGTCAGTTCGACAAGGCGCTGGCTTTTATCAACAACGTGGCCAACGTACAGGTAGAGGAGGTGGAGCGCCATGTATAACAACATATTCTCCGCCCAGTCGGTGCAGGATCTGCTGGCGGTGCTGCCCTCTCTGCCCCAGGCCATTTGGGAGACGTTCTACGTCACCGTGGTCAGCACGGCTCTGTCCCTTGTGCTGGGCCTGCCGCTGGGCGTGCTGCTGGTGGCGGGGGAGAAGGGCGGCGTGCTGCCCCTGCCCCGCTGGCTCATGCAGGTCATCAACGTGATCATCAACCTGCTGCGCTCCATCCCGTTCCTGATCTTGATGATCATGGTGTTCCCCCTGTCCCGTCTGCTCATCGGCACTGCCGTGGGCACAACGGCCACCATCGTGCCCCTGGTGGCGGCGGCGTTCCCCTTCGTGGCCCGTTTGGTGGAGAGCAGCCTGCGGGAGGTGGACGGCAACATCATCGAGGCCGCACAGAGCATGGGCGCATCGCCTTTGCAGATCATCTGCAAGGTCATGATCCCCGAAAGCGTCCCCTCGCTTATCCAGAACGTCACCATCGCACTGACGACCATCCTCAGCTACTCGGCAATGAGCGGCATCATCGGCGGCGGCGGCCTCGGCAAGATCGCCATCGACTACGGCTTCTACCGCTACAAATATCTCGTGATGTACGTGGCGGTCATCCTGCTCATTCTGCTCGTGCAGCTCTTCCAGAGCGTCGGCACGAAGCTCGCCGCCAAGTGCGACAAGCGTCTGAAAAACCGCTGAATACAGCAAAAGAGAACCGCGCGGCGGTTCTCTTTTTTCATGCAGAGGGCGGAGCCATACGGCTCCGCTCCTTCGCTATTATTTGCCCGCCTTGCACAGCGCCGCGGCGACAAAGCCGGTGAAGAGCGGGTGCGGACGGTCAGGACGGCTCTTGAATTCGGGGTGGAACTGGCAGCCGACGTACCAATCCTGTTCGCTCAGCTCGGCAATCTCAACGAGCGAGCCGTCCGGCGAGGTGCCGGAGAAGGTCATGCCCGCGCGCTCAAGCTCCTCGCGGAAGAGGTTATTGAACTCGTAGCGGTGACGGTGGCGCTCGGAGATCTCGCGCGTGCCGTAGGCGGCATACGCCTTCGTGCCCTCGCCGAGCACGCAGGGGTATTTGCCGAGACGCATCGTGCCGCCCTTGGCGGTCACGCCGATCTGATCGGGCAGCAGCGCGATGACCGGGTGCGCGGTGAGGGATGAGAACTCCGCGCTGTGCGCGTCGGCCCAGCCGACGGCGTGGCGCGCAAACTCGATGACGGCGATCTGCATACCGAGGCAGATGCCGAAGTAGGGGACGCGGTGCTCGCGGGCGTAGCGCGCCGCGAGGATCATGCCGTCGATGCCGCGCCCGCCGAAGCCGCCGGGCACGATGATCCCGTCCACCTGCGAGAGGATCTCGTGATAGTTGCCCTCGTTCAGCGTCTCAGAGTCGATCCACTGGATGTCCACATCCGCGCCGAGCGCGAAGCCCGCGTGCCGCAGCGCCTCGGCCACGGAGAGATAGGCGTCATGCAGCTGGACATATTTGCCGACAAGGCCGATTTTAACGGTGTGCTCGCGCGATTTGATGCGCGCCACCATGTCCGACCATTCGGCCAGATCGGGCGCGGGCGTGTCGATAGCCAGCTCGCGGCAGACGACGGAGGAGAAGTTCGACGCCTCCAGCATCAGCGGCGCCTCATACAGGCAGGGGAGCGTGATATTTTCGATGACGCAGTCCGGCTTGACGTTGCAGAACATCGAAATTTTGCGGAAGATGGACGGCTCCAGCGGCTCGTCGCAGCGGAGGACGATGATG
>USNH01000226.1 GCA_900556015.1 uncultured Eubacteriales bacterium
GTTGACTTATGCGGCGGGATACGGCATCACCGTCAACGCCCCGACGGGGAATGATCTGCCCTATTGGGTGTTCGAGAAAGCAGGCGTTGACAGCGCGGATGTGCTGAACCTGACGGCCAACGAAGGGCACACCCTGCCCGCAGGTAAGGTCGCCCGCGTATCGCTGGCCGTGGGTAAAAACAAAGAAGATGAAGCCTCCTGCGGCATTTCCATCAATGGGATGTACTATGTGCAGTCCGTGACACTGGATCACCCGGATTTCTTCACCGGCACGGTGGAGATACAGGTGGGTAAGGACGCCCAATGGAGCGAGGAAACATGGGGCAGCATCACGCCGGTGGAGAGTTCCAACATCATTGGCCGTGTGCAGTTCAGGGACGGCACATTCACTGGGGATGTGAGCATCACCGTCAGCCCCATGACGGCAGAGCAGGCGGAGGCGGCGCAAAAGCAGAACCAGCGACAGGTCGTACCGCAGGGCAAGTACACGGTGGCCCAGATCTCCGAGGCTATTCAGGGCATCATGGCGCAGAAGCGCTCTGCGCTGGGCTTGGAAGATGGCGACTATCTCCTCTCCGGGGATGAGCTGACCTACGCGGGCAGCTCCGCCACGGACTGGCTGCCCATCGGCCTGAGCCGCTGCGGTGTGGAAGACGACTACGACGCCTATCTCGCGGCCTTGCAGACCTACGTCGAGCAGAAATACCGTGAGCCGGACAAGCTGGATCGGGTGAAGGCCACCGAGTGGCATCGTATCTCCCTTGCTGTGCTGGCCTGCGGCGGCGATCCCACCCACTTCGGCAAGGATGAAAGCGGGAACGACATCAACCTCATCGCGGACGGTGTGTACGACCGCGGCAAGACCGTGGACATCGGGGCGCAGGGCTTGAACGGCTGGCTGTGGGGGCTTATCACACTGGACAGCATGAAGTACAGCATCCCCGCAGGCTCGTCTTACACCCGCACGGAGATGATCAAGAAGATACTGTCCTTCCAGCTCCCGGACGATGGCTTCAACCTGCGGTTTGCACAGGGCAGCACCGCCGACCCGGACATCACCGCCATGGCGATACAGGCGCTGGCACCCTACTACCGCAACTCCACCTTCAACGTGAAGGACCCAGTGGACAAGGCATTGGATTGTCTGTCCAAATTGCAGCTGGACACCGGCGATTTCCGCAGCTGGGGCACACGGAACTCCGAGTCCGTGTCGCAGATCATTGTGTCGCTGTGTTCCATCGGCGTTGATCCACAGAACGACCAGCGGTTCATCAAGAACGGTATCAATCTGCTGGATGCCCTGTTTTACTACCAGCAGGAGGACGGCGGTTTTGCCCACTCCTACGAGTCCGACCCCGGCAACCCCTCCGCCGTTCCCGGCGAGAGCAACAGCATGGCCACCCACCAGGCGCTGCTGGCGCTGGCAGCCGTGTGGCGGCAGGCGCAGGGCATGAGCATTCTGTACGACTTCCGCCCCGGCAGCGTATCTGCCAAGATACTGACGCCGGAGGAGAGCGAGGTGTCCTTTGCGGGAAGCTACGAGTTCACCGAGGTAGACCAACAGCAGGCGGACGCCCTGCCCAAAAAGCTGAGTACGGAGAATGACGAAGAAGTGACCGCCCTACTGGACAAGCTGAAAATGAGCCGTGACTTCGACGGCTACGACACCTACATGACCAAGCTGACGCAGGCCAAGAGCGACATAGACGCGTTGTACGCAGAGATCGAGGCTATAAACGCGGACATCCAGGAGCAGATCATCTCCATGACCGAGCCGGGACTGGGCGAGAAGCCCACCGTGGACAGACTGGTGAAGCGGTACAAGGCGCTGTCCGACCATGACAAAGCATTGGTGGAAAACTGGGATGCCGTGCTGGCGGTGAAGGCACAGACGGACGCGGCGCAGCGAAACCTGTTCCTTATCATCGGCGGTGTGGTGGTCGTCATGGTGGCCGTGACGGTGGTCGTTCGCCGCAGGAGGGAAAGTAAATGAGAAAGCACATCACAAAACTACTCACGGCGTTGCTGGCAATCGTCATGCTCCTGCCCGTGACCGCGCAGGCCGCCCCCACAGACGGCTGGACGGACGAGGCGGAGCAGGCGTATCAGACGGTGACGCAGCTGGTCATCCAGCGCGTCACCGAAAGCAAGGATTACCTCGCCACGGCCACGCAGGAGGAAAACGCCAAAGCGGTCTACGCCCTGTGGACCTCCGGCGCGACTGTCCCCAGCGGCTTCTATGACGAATACCTGCAAGCGCTGGCCGACTGGCTGGATCTCGCGGTCAAGCGGGGCAAAACGGCCTACATCCCCGGTGTTATCCGCACGGTGGCGGCTATGGAACTGGACGTGACCGACTTTGCCGGACACGATCTGATGGATGCCCTGCGGAAGCCGGAGCTGGTGGAGGCGGACGAGGATCGGCTGGATATGCTGATGGACTTGGACGCCGCCGGTGACGCCGGCAAGACCGACGAGTTCAACGCGCTGCGGGAGCAGCTTCTGACGGAAGCCCTTGCCCGCCAGCAGAGCAGCGGCGAGTTCCGCTACACCTCCAAGTGGCCTGCCGAGTTGAAGCGGAAGGGCGTGGCTGCTGAGCCGGATCGGTTTGACTACATCCTGCTGACCGCCAAGTCCGTACAGGCCCTCGCACCTTATCAGGATCGCAAGGACGTATCCGCAGCCATTGACAAGGCGTTGGATTATCTATCTGAGCAGCAGCTCCCCAGCGGCGGCTTCCTCAAGTATGGTGCAGAGGACGTAGAGGAGGACGCGGCAGTGCCGGAAATGCTGGCCGCGCTGGGTATCTCCCTCACGGACGAGCGCTTTACCAAGGACGGTCACACCGTGTTGGACGGCATGATGAGGTGGTATCAGAATTTCTATTTTGAAGGAGCAAAGACTTCTGAACCAAAGCAAGGATTCTACCATGAGGATGTTTGGTGGGCGTATGAAGAATCGCGAG
>USNH01000227.1 GCA_900556015.1 uncultured Eubacteriales bacterium
CGCTGTCGTGTCCGATGGGTACGGGTCGAGTTTGTTGGTAAACGACTCGCCGCTCATCATACTTTCGAAGTCGACTGCACGGGTGGAAACAGTAATAGGCGTATCGCCCATTGCCTGCCGCTGGACGTTGTCTACGTACGCCGTCATGCCTGCGCTTATTGCAAGCACCAGCGTAACGCCGAAGATACCGATACTGCCCGCAAAGGACGTAAGCAACGTGCGTCCCTTTTTGCTAAGCAAGTTTTTGAACGACAACACAAACGCCGTCCAAAGCGACATTTTGCTGCGCTTTTTGCCTTTTGACTTGCCACTTTTGGTAGTTGAAGGTGCGTTACTGTCACTTTGCGCACTTGCCTGTGTGTCGGCTGCGTCTTGTGCGGCAGGCGTTGCTTCGGATGAGGTGACGGTCGACTGTTCGCCGTCAAACGGGTTGGTGTCGGACACGATTTCGCCATCCAGCAAACTGACTATTCGGGTGCTGTACCGCTCGGCGAGTTCCCTGTTGTGCGTGACCATCACCACAAGACGTTCTTCGGCAATTTCCTTGAGAATGTCCATTATCTGCACGCTGGTTTCGCTGTCCAGCGCGCCGGTGGGCTCGTCGGCCAGCAGCAGCTTGGGCTGGGTGATGATAGCCCGTGCCACGGCGGCCCGCTGCTTCTGTCCGCCGGACACCTCATAGGGGTACTTCTTCAGCAGCTCCGTCAGGCCCAGCTCCCTGGCGATGGGCTTCAGCCGCTCCCGCATCTCCTCATAGCCCATCCCCGCCAGCACCAGCGGCAGATAGATGTTGTCCTCCAGTGTGAACGTGTCCAGCAGGTTGAACTCCTGGAACACGAAGCCCAGGTTGTCCCGGCGGAAGGACGCCGCGTCCTTCTCCCGGATCTTCCCCAGCTCGTGGCCGTCCAGCCGCACCGTGCCCGCTGTAGGCTCGTCCAGCGCCGCCAGGATGTTCAGCAGCGTGGTCTTGCCGCTGCCGGACTCACCCATGATGGCCACATACTCGCCCTGCTCCACCGTAAACTGTACGTTCCGCAGCGCCTCTACCCGGCTGCCGCCGAAGCGGGTGGTGTATACCTTCCTCAGCCCGCTCACTTCCAAAATGCTCATGGCATTGACCTCCTTTTCGGTTTACGGTGCTATTGTAGCAGAGCGGGGAACGCGCCGCCATTTCTTTGGCTTACATTCCCCGCCCCAAAACGAACAAATCTGTCACATTTTCACTCCGGCGCGCCCTCCCGGCGCTTCAGGCCGATACGCACCTCCGTGCCCTGCCCCACCGCCGACCGGGCGGTGATGGTGTGCCCCAGGTTCTGACAGATGCGGCGGCACAGATACAGCCCGATGCCGCTGGCGTGGCGATCCACGCGGCCATTCGTGCCGGTGTAGCCCATCTCGAACACACGGGGCAGGTCCTCCGGCGCGATGCCGATGCCCGTGTCGGAAATGCACAGCACCTGCCCCTCCTCCTGCCACGTAACGGCGATGCGCCCGCCCTCCGGCGTGTACTTCAGCGCGTTGCTCAGCACCTGCTCCACCACGAACCGCAGCCACTTCTCGTCCGTCACCACCGTCCGCCCGATGGGCCGGTACTCCAGCGCGATCCGCCGGTCGATGAACTCCCCGGCGAACCGCCGCACGGCGGGCCGCACGATGTCGTCCACGCTGTACGAGCGGATCACATAGTCGCTGCCGCCCTCGTGCAGCCGCAGGTATGTCAGCACCATGTCCACGTACTGCTCCACCCGGCCCAGCTCCGCTCTCAGCCGCCGGGCCGCGGGGTCATCCTGCCCCTGTAACGTCAGCTGCATGGCGGCGATAGGGGTCTTGATCTGATGCACCCACGCGGTGTAGTACGCCGTCAGCTCCCGCCGCCGCTCCTGATTTTCCGTCTCCCGCCGTGCCAGCTCCCGCCGCAGCGCGGCGATGATGGCCGCGCAGTCCTCGCCCTCCGCCGTCCGCATGGACGGCAGCTGGTCCAGCAGCGCCGCGCCGGCCTCCCGCAGCCGCAGCAGCTCCTTGTGCTGCCGCCGGCGGCGCAGAATGCCGCTCAACACCAGCGCCCCGCCCAGCAGGGCGCACAGCCCCGCCGGGTACGCCACCGCCTCCAGCGGCAGGCCGTACAGCGCGAACGTCACGCCGAACACCGCCGTGAACAGGAAAAACGCCGCGATGCCCCAGCCATGCTCCCGCAGATACCCTCTCATACGTCCGTCCTCACTCAATGATGTACCCCACGCCGTGGCGCGTGGCGATAAAGTCCTCCAGCCCCGCCGCGGCCAGCTTCCGCCGCAGCCGGTTCACGTTCACCGTCAGCGTGTTCTCGTCCACGAAGCTGTCCGTCTCCCACAGTCGCTCCATCAGCTTCTCCCGGCTCACCACCCGTCCGCCGCTCTCCATCAGGCAGCTCAGGATACGGTACTCGTTCTTCGTCAGCTCCACCGTCTGCCCGTTATAGTCCAACTTCTGATCGCCGCTGTGCAGCCGCGCACCCCGGCACTCCAGCACCGGCTCTGACACCATGTCGTAGCACCGCCGCAGCAGCGACCGCACCTTGGCCATCAGCACGCCGCCGTCAAAGGGCTTGGCCACGAAGTCGTCGCCGCCCATGTTCACCGCCATGATGACGCTCATATTGTCCGCCGCCGACGACAAAAACAGGATGGGCGCAGCCGTCTGCTTCCGCAGCTCCCTGCACCAGTAGTACCCGTCAAAAAACGGCAGCCCGATGTCCATGATGATCAGATGCGGCCCGTATTCCGCCGCCTCCGCCGCCACGTTTCTAAGATCCTCGGCGCTTTTGGCCTCCATGCCCCAGCTCTCCGCCAGGCGGCAGACCTCCCGTGCGATGGTGCGGTCATCCTCCACCACAAAAATACGGTACATGATCGTCCCTCCCTTTTCTCCCCCTCACTATACCATTTCCCTCCCCTCCCCGCAACCCCCGCGATTTTTTT
>USNH01000228.1 GCA_900556015.1 uncultured Eubacteriales bacterium
TTGAGGCGGAAAAGTATAGAATACAGCCAAGCTCCTGACGCCGAAACCACGAGTTGAGGCGGAAGATGCGCCCACATTTTATACGTTTTTTCGTTTCGCCCGCCGCCGCGGGCGCTGTGGCCGTGTCGTCAGGACGCGGCTTTTTTGCTGCATTTTTCTTGAAAATAGCCTTGAAATAACTTGAAAGCAGCTTGAAAAACTTGTATTCACTTCCGTATTTTCCTGCAAAAATTTTTGATCTTCCTGAAAGGAGGGACACGTATGGAGACACGTGTGGCGCTGATCGGTATCATCGTGGAGAACGAGGCATCCGTGGCGGCGCTGAACGACCTGCTGCATCAGTACGCACCCTATATCATCGGACGGATGGGCGTGCCCTACCGCGCCCGGGGCGTGAACATTATCTCCGTGGCGCTGGATGCGCCCCAGGACGCTATTGCCGCCCTGAGCGGCAAGCTGGGCCGGCTGGAGGGCGTGAGCGCCAAGACGCAGTATTCCAATATCATCACAAAGGAGAGTTGACATCATGAAGAAGTTCGTTTCGCTGGTGCTGGCGCTGGTGCTGGCACTGTCCATGACCGCCTGCGGGCAGACGAGGGGCGACGACCCCGCGCCGGTGGAGGACATCCCCACCGAAAAAGCGACCATACGGCTGGGCGGGCTGAAGGGACCTACCTCCATGGGCATGGTCAAGCTGCTTGCCGACGCGGAGGAGGGGCTGACCGCCAACGACTACACGTTCACCATGGCGGCCTCCGCCCCTGACCTGACGCCACAGTTCATCAAGGGCGAGCTGGACATTTTAGCTGTGCCGGTCAATCTGGGCGCGACGCTGTATGCCAACACCGACGGCGGCGTGATGCTGCTGGCGGCCAGCACGCTGGGCGTGCTGTATATCGTGGAGCGGGGCGACACCGTGGAGAGCTTCGCCGACCTGGCGGGGCGGACGGTGTACGCCACCGGCAAGGGCACGACCCCGGAGTACGCGCTGACGTACCTGCTGGCTCAGAACGGTCTGACGCTGGGGGAGGACGTGACCGTGGAGTGGAAGAGCGAACCCACCGAGGTGGTGGCGCAGATGGCCCAGGAGGAGGGTGCGGTGGCCATGCTGCCCCAGCCCTTCGTCACCGTGGCCCAGGGCCAGGTGGAGGGCCTGCGGGTGGCGTTGGATCTGTCCGCCCAGTGGGACGGGCTGGATAACGGCAGCCGCCTTGTCACCGCCGGGCTGCTGGTACGCCGGGAGTTTGCCGAGGCGCACCCTGACGCGGTGGCCAAATTCCTGGAGGAGTACGCCGCCAGCGTGGACTATGTGAACGAAAATCCCACCGAGGCCGCCGTACTGGTGGAGGCACAGGGCATCGTCAAGGCCGCCGTGGCGGAAAAGGCCATCCCCTATTGCAGTCTGGTCTGCATCACCGGGGCGGACATGAAAACCGCCGTCAGCGGGTATTTGCAGACGCTGTATGACCTGAAGCCGGAGACGGTGGGCGGCGCGATGCCCGACGACGGCTTCTATTGGATGGAGACATGAAAAAAGACGTACTGACCCGGATATTGGCGGTGCTGGCGGCGCTGGCGGTGTGGCAGCTCGCGGCTATGTCCGTGGGGTCGCGTATCCTGCTGGCCACGCCGTGGCAGGCGCTGGGGCGGCTGCTGGCGCTGCTGCCCACCGCCGGGCTGTGGCGGACGGTGGGGTGCAGCTTCGTGCGGATCGCCGGGGGCTTTCTGTTGGCGCTGGCGCTGGGAACGGCGCTGGCACTGGCGGCCTACCGCTGGCGGATGGTGGAGACGCTGCTGCGGCCCTATGTGGTGGTCATCAAGTCCGTGCCGGTGGCATCGTTCATCATTTTGGCGTTGATATGGATGGGCAGTGCCCGGCTGCCGCTGTTCATCTCGTTCCTGATGGTGTTCCCTGTTATCTACGGCAACACGTTGCAGGGGCTGAAAAGCACCGACCCGCAGCTTTTGGAGATGGCGCGGCTGTTCCGTGTGCCGTGGGCGCGGCGGCTGCGGTATATCCACCTGCCCGCCCTTGAGCCGTTTTTGCTGGCGGGCTGCTCCACGGCGCTGGGTATGAGCTGGAAGGCCGGTGTGGCGGCGGAGGTCATCGGCGTGGTGGGCGGCTCTATCGGCGAGAGGCTGTACGAGGCCAAGATCTATCTGGAGACCGCCGACCTGCTGGCATGGACGGTGGTGATCGTGGCGGTGAGCGCCCTGTTTGAGCGGCTGTTTCTGGCGCTGCTGCGGCGGGGGTTTGCCGCGCTGAGAGGAGGTGCGTCCGGGTGAGAGTGGTACATCTGACGAAGCGCTTCGGCACGAACACGGTGCTGGAGGACGTGACGATGGATTTCCCGGCTGGGAGCGTGACGTGCGTCATGGGTGCTTCGGGGCGGGGCAAGACCACGCTGCTGCGGTGCATCGCCGGATTGGAGACGGCGGAGGGCGGCAGGGTGGAGGACGTGCCCGGTCCGGTGGCCATGGTGTTTCAGGAGGACCGGCTGTGTGACGGCCTGAACGCCGAGGGCAACGTGCGGCTGGTCACAGGCGGGGCGATGTCCCCGGAGGAGATACGGGCGCATCTGACGGAGCTGGGGCTGGGCGGCTGTCTGGCCCAGCCGGCGGCGGAGCTATCCGGCGGGCAGCGGCGGCGGGTGGCCATCGCCAGGGCGGTGTGCGCCGGGCCGGGGCTGCTGCTGCTGGACGAGCCGTTCAAGGGCCTGGACGGCGAGGCAAGGCGGGACGCGGCATCGTACATCCGCCGCCACGCGCCGGAGGCCACGGTGCTGTGCGTGACCCATGACAGGGAGGACGCGGCGGCGCTGGAGGCGGAGAGCGTGGTGGAGCTGTGAAAGAGGGAGGGCTGCGGCCCTCCCTCTTTGGAAACACCCTTCGGGGGTTGGCGATTATCAAATCGCGCCTTTGCCGCGGAGCGGCAAAGGTAGGTGGCGGCCTT
>USNH01000229.1 GCA_900556015.1 uncultured Eubacteriales bacterium
CTCACCCCCTTTCGGGTGGCGTGGCTGACCGCCTGCCGTTTTACGCAGCGTCCTTGCGGCCAGTATAACAGCGCAGGCGGGTTTTATCAAATTCTGCGCTGTTTCTCACAAATACCGCTTTGCATCTTGCTTTTTTGCCGCAGCGCGATACAATATGCGTACCGAGACGCTTTTCGGCAAGCACCACAGAAACGGAGGAACTCATTATGACGTATCAGGAGATCTTGGCCAATGCCCGCACCTGCATGGGCCCATACTGCAAGTCCTGTCCCGTGTGCAACGGCGTGGCCTGCAAGAACACCGTGCCCGGCCCGGGCGCGAAGGGACTGGGCACAGGCTTTATCCGCAACTATCAGAAGTGGCAGGAGCTGTGCGTCAACATGGACACCATCTGCGAGAACGTGCCCGTGGACACCGGCTACGACTTCTTCGGCAAGCGGGTGGCGCTGCCCGTGTTCGCCGCGCCGGTGGGCGCGATGCAGCTCCACTACGGTGATAAATACGACGATCTGACCTACAACGACATTTTGGTGACGGCCTGCGCCCAGGCCGGTATCGCCGCCTTTACCGGCGACGGCACGAACCCCGCCGTCATCGAGGCGGCTGCGGAGGCATTGAAGAAGAACCACGGCTGCGGCGTGCCCACGGTGAAGCCCTGGAACATGGAGCTGATCCGGGAGAAGCTGGCGCTGGTGCAGGCCGCCGACCCCATCGCCATCGCCATGGACATCGACGCGGCGGGTCTGCCCTTCCTGAAGAACCTGACGCCCCCCGCCGGCAGCAAGACGGTGGACGAGCTGCGTCAGATCGCCCAGGCGGCGGGCAAGCCCTTTATCCTCAAGGGCATCATGACCGTCAGCGGCGCGAAGAAGGCGCTGGAGGCCGGCGCAAGCGGCATCGTGGTCAGCAACCACGGCGGGCGGGTGCTGGACCAGTGCCCCGCCACGGCGGAGGTGCTGCCCGCCATCGCCGACGCGGTGGGCGACAAGATGACCATTCTGGTGGACGGCGGCATCCGCACCGGCATGGACGTGTTCAAGGCGCTGGCATTGGGCGCGGACGCGGTGCTCATCGGGCGGCCCTTCGTGAACATGGTCTACGGCGGCGGCGCGGAGGGCGTGCAGGTCTATGTGGACAAGCTGCAATCCGAGCTGGCGGACACCATGGCCATGTGCGGCGCGCACAAGCTCAGTGACATCAGACGCTCTATGATCTTCGGCTATTGAGCCCCCCAATACATAAAACGGAGGACATACCTATGAGAGACATGAAAGACACCTGCCGCATCGCCGTGGTACAGGCCACCCCCGTCATGTTCGACAAGGACGGCTGTCTGGAGAAGGCGCTGCGCCTGATCGACGAGAGCGCCGGCCACGGCGCAGAGCTGGTGGTGTTCCCGGAGCTGTTCATCCCCGGCTATCCCTACGGCATGACCTTCGGCTTCACCGTGGGCAGCCGCAAAGCCCCGGGCCGGGAGGACTGGAAGCGCTACTACGACAACTCCCTGCTCTCAGACGGGCCGGAGATGCAGCGGCTCATCGCCAAGGCCGCGGAGCGGAACGTGTATCTCAGCATGGGCTATTCCGAGCGGGACAGCGTCACCGGCACGCTGTATAACGCCAACATGATGATCGCGCCGGACGGCAGGGCCATGAACCACCGCAAGCTGAAGCCCACCGGCAGCGAACGGGTGGTGTGGGGCGACGCGGAGCGGGATTATTTCCCCGTGATGGACACGCCCTGGGGGCCGATGGGCAACCTGATCTGCTGGGAGAGCTATATGCCCCTGGCACGGGTGGCGCTGTATCAGAAGGGCATCAGCCTGTATATCTCCCCCAACACCAACGACAACCCGGAGTGGCAGAACACCATCCGCCACATCGCCATCGAGGGACACTGCTACTTCGTCAACGCCGATCTGATCTTCCGCCGCAGCGACTATCCCGCCACCGCCAGCGGTCAGGCGGAGATCGCTGCGCTGCCGGACATCGCCTGCCGGGGCGGCAGCTG
The DNA here is from genome assembly GCA_900556015.1 of uncultured Eubacteriales bacterium. The sequence continues at coordinate 2,011 of USNH01000229.1, forward strand.
CGTCATCGACCCCTTCGGCCACGATGTTTCCGACACCGTGTGGGACGAGGAGGCCATCATCTACGCCGACCTGGATATGCAGAAAGTCCCCGCCAGCCGCATGGAGCTGGACTGCGTAGGCCACTACGCCCGGCCCGATGTGCTGGAGCTGCACGTACACGAGAAATAAGTGGAAAGGAGCACCGTCATGCGCGTTATCGACCTGACCCACACCATCACCGCCTCCATGCCGGTCTACCCCGGCACACAGCCGCCGGTGCTGGCCGCCGCCAACACCTACGAAAAGGACGGCTTCAAGGAGACGCTGGTGACCATGTTCTCCCACACCGGCACACACGTTGACCCGCCGGCCCACCTGTTCCCGGGCCGCACCACGCTGGACGCTTTCCCCGCCGGGCAGTTCATCGGCAAAGCGCTGGTCATCGACTGCCGGATGCTGGGCGAGGGACAGCCCATCACCATGGCACAGCTCACGCCCTACGGCGAGCTGGTGGCGCAGGCGGATTTCCTGCTGTTCAACACGGGCTGGGACAAGCGCTGGGGCAGCGACCGCTACTTCGGCGACTATCCCTGTCTGGATGACGAGGTGATGGCGCTGATCCTGCGTGGAGATTACAAGGGCATCGGCTTCGATGTCATCGGCCTTGACCCCATCGCCGACGAGAACCTGACCCGGCACAAGAGGCTGTTCCGGGAAAAGGACATTCTGAACATCGAGAACCTGGCCAACCTGGAGCAGTGCGGCAGCGGTCTATTTTGGTTCGGCTGCTTCCCGCTGAAGCTGGCGGACTGCGATGGCGCGCCCGTCCGGGCCATGGCGTGGTTCGAGGCATAAAATGACAGCAAGAGAGCCGCCCGGAAGGGCGGCCCTCTTGCTGCCAGGCTGTCGAAAAAGCCTCCGGCTTTTTTCGACAGCCTGAAATAATGTCGTTA
>USNH01000230.1 GCA_900556015.1 uncultured Eubacteriales bacterium
CCAAAATATTGCGTGCCATAGGAAGCTCCTCCCGGTCGGTATAGTTATATCTGTCCTGTTATACCCGATATTACACCGTTTGTCCCCCGGTTTTCCTGAACAAACTGTAAATATCGCTCTCTAACTGCATAATGATACCACATTCTCCGCCGTTTGTCACGCATTTCCGCCGTATGGCCCGATGGTCACACCGGCGTAGTACCACTCCAGTATCTCCCGCCACGTTTTCCCCTCCCTGGCCAGCTGGTTCGCACCGTATTGACTCATGCCTACGCCGTGGCCGTAGCCCGTCACGTAGAACGTCAGGCTCTCCGCCTGCGCCTCCGCCGCAAAGCAGGCCGACCGCAGCCCGAAGGCCGCACGCACCTCCGTGCCCTTCCACGTCTCGCCGCCGATGACCGCCGTCTCCACCCGGCCCGATGCGTCCTCCGTGACCTCCCCCAGCCAGTCCTCCGGCGTGCCCTCCAGCTTCAGCCCCGGCCTGGCCGCCAGCAGCTTCTCCTTCGCCTCCGCCGCCGTGAACGTCACCACGCTGTAATAGTTGGGCACGGTCTCCTCGCTCTCCGGGCTGTCCACACTCTGCAAATACGGCAGATCACCGCTCCACACCTGTCCCGCCGCGGCGGTCTTTCCCGCCGACGACGAGTGGAACACCGCCAGTATGGGCTTGCCGCCGTACAGCACCGTCTGCCCGTCCGTCTCCGCCACCGCCTGTTCGATCCGCGCCTCCCATGGGTCGTAGTCCCCGCCCCACTTCTCCCGGGCCGCCTGCTCCGACAGAAATGCACTACAGCACGTGTGGTCGGTACACACGTCCGCCTCCGGGTGGCGCTCCTTCCGTCCCGCCGCCAGTTGATAGTACACATACGTCCGCTCCGCCGCCGCCTGGGCCTTCAGCGCCTCCATCTCAAAGCTGGCGGGCATCTCGCCCCGCACCACGCCCTGCAAATACTTCTCCAGCGTCATGTCCTCCACCTGCCCGTTGTCCAGCACCCGCAGCGTCACCGCGCCGTCCTCCGCCGTCTGCTCCGTTTCCCGCTTCTCCTCCGCCCTGCCGTCCCCGGCGGCCAGATACGCGCTGCCGAACAGCAGCACCGTCAGCGCCAGCGCCGCCAACAGCTCCCTACGCATACGCCATCCCTCCTTCACTTTGCCCCATCCTATGCACCGCTTGTCCCAAACATACATAACCCCGCCCGCTCCCGGCCATACTACCCAAAATCACGCAGGGAGGTACAGCCATGACACAGGAGGACTTTCGCGCCCGCACCGCGTCGCTGGACGGCGCGCTGGGCGTGGGCAAATGCTTCGACATGACGGCCCGCGACCTGCTCATCGCAGGCCGCCGCGCCCGTCTGTGGGTGGTGAACGGCTACGCCCAGGAGGACGTGCTGGAGCGCATCATCGCCGCCTGGCAGTCTCTGCCCTCGCTCAAGGACGTCACCGGCCCGGAGGACTTCTGCGCCCGCTGCGTCTCCGCCAGCGATGCCGCCGTGGAGCGCAGCCGGGAAAAGGCCGTCATGGGCGTGTTCGCCGGCAAGACGCTGCTGGTGGTGGACGGCTGGCCCGGCGGCATTTTGATGGACGTAAAGCAGTTCCCCACCCGCTCCATCGAAGAGCCGGACACCAGCCGCGTCCTCCGTGGCAGTCACGACGGCTTCGTGGAGAACCTGATGCAGAACGCCGCCCTGCTCCGCCGCCGCGTCCGGGACAGCCGCCTGCGGCTGGAGCGCGTCCAGCTGAAGGAGCGCTCCGCCACGGACGTGGTGCTGTGCTATATGGAGGGCGAGGCCGACCCGTCGCTGCTGGACGAGCTGCGGCGCAAGCTGGCCGCCGTGGACGTGGGCAGCATCGCCATGAGCCAGGAATCCCTCACCGAGGCGCTCTCCCCCAGGCAATTTTGGAATCCCTTTCCCAAGGTCAGATACACCGAGCGCCCCGATGTGGCCACCGCCTGCATCATGGAGGGCGACGTGGTGCTCATGGTGGACAACTCCCCCTCCGCCCTGCTGCTGCCCACCACGCTGCTGCGGTTCAACGAGGAGATCAACGACTACTACTTCCCTCCCCTCATCGGCACATACCTTCAGATCGTCCGCACCCTGGTGCTGCTGCTGACCATATTCGTCACGCCCCTTTGGTATCTGCTGGTGAAGAACCCGGACACCCTCCACGAAAACCTGCACTTCCTGCTGGTGGAGGATGAATACTACGTGCCCCTCATCATCCAGCTCCTTCTCGTGGAGCTCATCATCGACGTGCTGAAGCTGGCGTCGCTGAACACGCCGGACGTACTCAGCAATTCCTTCAGCATGATCGGCGCGCTGATCCTGGGCGACTTCGCCGTTCAGGCCCGTTGGCTCGTGCCGGAGGTGCTGGTCTACATGGCCTTCGTGGCCATCGCCAACTATGCCCAGCACAGCTACGAGATGGGCTATGCCACCAAGCTCTGCCGTATGCTCCTGCTCATTCTGATATGGCTTTTCGACCTGTGGGGCTTCCTCGCCGGCATCGCCTTCACGCTGGTGCTCATCGCCACCACCAAGCCCCTGGTGGGCAAGGGCTACCTCTACCCCCTCATCCCCTTCGACCGCAAAAAGCTCAAGCGCCTCCTCTACCGCTGCCCCATCAGCAAGGAAAACAGCTGACCAAAGTCTCCCTCATGCCCCCCGCAGGGGCGAACGACCCTGTCCGCCCGATGCCACGGCATACGGGGCGATGTGGGCATCGCCCCCTACACACCGTCTACCGAAATCCCATGCGTCACATTCGGGCGGGCAGACCCGTCCGCCCCTACATCCGTCTACCGGGCGTCCGCCCTGCTTTTTCCCTGTCATTCCGAGGAGCGAAGCGACGTGGGAATCCGTTCCCCGTTTCATGTCAACAGCGGCCAAAGGCCGCCACCTACCTTTGCCGCTTTGCGGCAAAGGCGCG
>USNH01000231.1 GCA_900556015.1 uncultured Eubacteriales bacterium
CGGCCAGCTGGGCCAAAAGCTGGCGTATGGCGGCCTCCGGCGTGTCTTTTTTCAAAAGCAGTATCATAAGGGAAACCCTCCCGTTTCTTGTTTCGACTACTGATTATAGCGTAACGCCGCCCTTTTTGCAATCCGTGAAAAGAGTATATTGACAAAAACTGTTAAGCCGGTATAATAATGTACTACACCATGTTTCATCGTGCTGTATAGTATCAGGAGGACGCTATGGGAAACCAATTCACTCTCAGCTGCTGCTCCACGGTGGACCTGCCCTATTCGTACATGGAGAGCCGGGACATCCCCGTGCTGTTTTACACCTACGTGGTGGACGGGCAGACCTATGACGACGATATGGGCCGCGACCCGGCGGCGCTGCCCCGTTTCTACGGCTTCATCCGTCAGGGCAAGCTGCCGCAGACCAGTCAGATCAACGTGGCCGCCTACATGGATTTCTTCGAGAAGTTGCTGCAAACCGGCGACGTGCTGCACATCGCCTTCACATCCGGTCAGTCCGGGTCGGTGCATAACGCCTTCCTGGCCGCCGAGGAGCTGCGGGAAAAGTATCCCGACCGTAAGCTGGTGGTCATCGACTCTCTGTGCTCCTCCTCCGGCTACGGCCTGCTGGTGGACTGCGCCGCCGACCTGCGGGACGAGGGAAAGTCCCTGGACGAGGTGGCCCAATGGGTGCTGGACAACCGCAACAAGGTCCACCACCAGTTCTTCTCCAGCGACATGACCCAGTTCCGCCGCACGGGCCGGGTGTCCGGCGCGGCGGCCACCGTGGCCACGGTGCTGAACATCTGCCCCATCATGCGGCTGGACGACACCGGGTCTATCAAGGCGTACAGCAAGGTGCGCGGCAAGAAGAAGGCCGTGGAGGTCACGGTGGACACCATGGAGCAGCACGCCCAGGGCGGCAGAGACTACGACGGCAAGTGCTTCGTCTGCCACTCCGACTGCCCGGAGGACGCCCGCATGACCATCCAGGCCATCGAAGACCGCTTCCCCAAGCTGAAGGGCAAGATCCGCCTGTGCGACATCGGCACGATCATCGGCTCTCACGCCGGCCCCGGCACGGTAGCCGCCTTCTTCCTGGGCGACGAACGCCCCCACATGGACTGAGCGGACGGGAAGCCCCGCGCCGGGCGCGGAACATCCGTTTACACCACAGCGTAAAAAAGGAAACCGCCTTGCGGCGGTTTCCTTTTTATGTTGTAAGGGGAATGTTCGGCTTAGAAGCAGCCCTGCTCCATCATAGCCTCGGCGACCTTCTTGAAGCCGGCGATGTTAGCGCCAGCCACCAGGTCGTAGCCCAGACCGTACTCAGCGGCGGCCTCGGCGGACACCTTGTGGATGTTCTCCATCATCTTGTGCAGCTGATGGTCAACCTCCTCGGCGGTCCAGACCAGGCGCTCGGAGTTCTGCGCCATCTCCAGAGCGGACACGCCCACGCCACCGGCGTTGACGGCCTTGGAGGGAGCAACGATGATGCCCTTCTGCTGACGCAGGAAGTTCAGAGCATCGTTGGTGGTGGGCATATTGGCGACCTCGATGTAGTACTTCACGCCGGAAGCAGCGATCTTCTCAGCGGACTCCATCTTGACGTCGTTCTGCATAGCGGCGGGCATATACACGTCAACATCCTTGACGCCCCAGCACTTCTCGCCGGCGACGAACTCGCAGCCGAACTTGTCGGCATAGGGCTTGCAGTGCATAGGATCCTTAGCGCGCATCTCCAGGATGAAGTTCAACTTCTCGTCGGTGATCACACCGTCGGGATCGTGAACGTAACCGTCAGGACCGGCGAAGTAAGTGACCTTCGCGCCCAGCTGAGCGGCCTTCTTCATGATGCCCCAGCCCACGTTGCCGTAGCCGGAGATAGCGATGCGCTTGCCCTCGATGGTGTCGTTCTCGTGCTTCAGCACTTCCTGCAGATAGTACATAGCGCCGTAGCCGGTGGCCTCGGGACGGATCAGAGAACCGCCGTAGCTCAGGCCCTTGCCGGTCAGAACGCCGTTCTCCCACACGCCCTTCAGGCGGCGGTACTGGCCGTACAGGTAGCCGATCTCGCGGCCGCCCACGCCCATGTCACCGGCGGGAACGTCGATGTCCGGCCCGATGTAGCGATACAGGGCGGTCATGAAGCTCTGGCAGAAACGCATGACCTCGGCGTCGGACTTGCCGGCGGGATCAAAGTCGGAACCGCCCTTGGCACCGCCGATGGGGAGGCCGGTCAGGCTGTTCTTGAAGGTCTGCTCGAAGCCCAGGAACTTGATGATGCCCTCATACACGTTCTTCTGGAAGCGCAGGCCGCCCTTGTAGGGGCCGATCGCGCCGTTGAACTGGCAGCGCCAGCCGCGGTTGGTGTGCCACTGACCGTTATCATCGCACCACACAACGCGGAAGGTGAACATACGCTCGGGCTCGACCATGCGGTTCAGCAGGTCGACCTTCTCATACTCGGGGTGCTTTTCGATCACAGGCTCCAGAGAGGACAGAACTTCCTCGACGGTCTGCACGAACTCGGGCTCGTTGCCATGCTTGGTCTTTACGCTCTCCAGAACGCTGGCCAGATAAGCATTCATAAAATATTCCTCCTCAAAAAATGTTCCGCAGTCGTATGAGATGTGCATCGGCGCAGGCGACCCATACGCTACCGATATTGATGATAACACCATTTTGCCGATTTCTCAAGTGAAATTCGGCCAATTCCGCCTCGCAAAACCACAAAACTTCGCGCCCCGTTTTTGTGCAATTTGGCGAAACGGGACGCAGAAGAAAAAAGTCGGGCAAAACGCATATTTATACGAAAAGCCACGTACTTTTGCACTTTAAACCGCACCGCGCTTTTTTGCGCGAAATTCCCCCGTCCCTTTGGCGCTCCCTGTCGATATGTGGGTTGACATTTCCGCAATTTCCTATATAATATTTGT